>CAYUYX010000117.1:0-4332 GCA_964449495.1 uncultured Candidatus Bathyarchaeia archaeon | reverse complement strand
CCCCCGAGGACCGTCTCCGTCGGGAAGGAGCCGAGCTCGAACTTGCGCTTCTTACGCCAGGGCCTCTTCTTGCCGCCCGTCCTCTTTCGCTTGTGGAGGTCCCAGTGGCACACGGACATGATGCCCGCCCCGTCGCCGGTGAGGCTATGCCGCACTCTTAAAAACGTTCGTGGCCAAGCCCCGTGCGGGCCCGTCCGAGGTCGAGGGTGGGGGCGCCGGATATGGCTCGTCTGAAGCATGACGTCCAGGCCGTCATCTTCATCGAGGGGGAAGAGGGGCTCAGGTTCCTCATAATAGAGCGCTTCGACCGCTTCTCAAGGAGCTTCCACTGGAGGCTTGTGAAGGGCGGGGTTAAGCCCGGGGAAGAGCCCGAGAAAGCCCTCCTAAGGGAGATAAAAGAGGAGGTCGGCCTCTCCAGAGTGGAGATAATATGCCGTATAGGCTCCTACGCCTTCGAGCACAAGAACATAAGGCACGTGGTCGAGACCTTCCTCGTGAGAGCCGACCCGGAGGAGCCCGTGAGGCTCGCCTCCTCTGACGACGGGAAGCCCCTAAGGGCGTTCAGGTGGGCGAGGCCGGAGGAGGCCATGGGGCTCCTGAGATGGCCATCCGAGAAGCGCATGTTGAAGAACGGCCTCGACCTCTTGAGGATGGCCCCATATTAAGAAAGCCTATACGGCTGCCCGAAGAGAACCCCTCAGCGAGGCAGTGATGACGGCCGTTGGAGGCGCCCTGCTGACCGATGAGGATAGGGAGCTGCTACGGCGCACCAACGAGCTCCTCGAAGAGCTGTTGGAAACGCTGGAGATACTGGCCGATAAGGAGCTTATGGAGGCCATTAAGGAGGCGGAGGAGGATATCGAGGAGGGGGGGATAAGGGACTACGAGGATTTCATAAGAGAGTTGGGGGAAGCTGGGGGGATATGAGCCAGATAGGTTAATTGAGCCGTCTATGGGCTCTGAACTCCTGATGGGCCGCTACGCACAGAGAAGATGCGCTTAAGTAAGGCCATGAGCATGACGCTCAGGGGATAGGGGTGCCCAACCTGGGCGAGAAGGCTCAGGAACGTGGCCGGTTCCTTGCGAGGAGGATAGAGGTCGGCTACTTCGTCATCCGCGAGGTACTGGGCCTGATAAAGCCCGTGGAGGTGCGCAGCTATGCCGATTTCATTAAGGCTAAGGCTGAGGAGCAGGAGAAGGGAGGCCGAGGTTGAGCTAATAGCCCTCGTAAACACGGGCTTCATATCGGAAAGCCCGGATGTGATGCTCCCCACCGGCGTGGCCTCAGAACTCGGCCTCTGGCCCCCGCCCGAAGACGCCCTCATGGTCTCTGCGGACACGGCCGGTGGTGGGGCCGTGGTCTATGTCGTGCCCGGTGCGTTAGAGGTGAGCGTGGTGGAGGAGGATAGGACCGTGGGGCCCGTGATGTCGAATGCGGTAGTGAACCCCTCGGTGAATAAGGTGTTAATAAGCGATTATCTGGCCGAGGAGCTCAGGATACAGGTCCTCTACCCGAGGAGAGGTCTATGGCGTTTCTCCGACGACGAGCCGGGGAGGTTGAGGCGGAGCCACGCCGTAGAGGGCCTGTGAGGCCTCTCCTCAGCCCCTCTTGACCAGGAAGCGGGCCACCGTGTCCTTCTGGACCTCCTTCGTCCCCTCGTATATCTCTATTATCTTGGCCACCCTGTAGAAGCGCTGGATATCGTAATCTGCGAAGTAGAAGTAGCCCCCGAATATCTGGGCCGCCTCGTCAACGACCTCGACGGCCACCCGGGCCGCATACCACTTCGCCATGCTGGATATCATGGGGTCGGGCCTCCCCTGGTCGATGAGCCATGCGGCCTTATACGTGAGGAGCCTGGCCGCCTCCACCTTCGTGGCCATCCATGCGAGCTTATGGGCCACCGCCTGGAGCTGGACGAGGGGGCGCCCGAAGAGCTCACGTTCCTTCGCATAGCGAAGCGCCCTATCGAGGGCGCCCTGGGCGACGCCCACGCCTTGGGCGGCTATCTCCACCCTCGACTCGTTGAGGAACGAGAGGGTGTGGTAGAAGCCCCTGTTCAGCTCGCCCAGTATGGCGCTATCCGGCACCCTGACGTCCGAGTAAGAGACCTCGCAGGTCTGGGAGGCCCTTATCCCGAGCTTACCGGGGAGCTTCACCACGTCCAGGCCCTCTGCGTCCGTCGGGACGATGAACAGCGTCTGGCCCCTGTAGGGGGGCTCGACGGCCATGTCGGTCTGGCAGAGCGTTATGATGTAGTCCGAGAGGTTGGCGTTCGTTATGAACATCTTCGAGCCGTTTATCACCCATTCGTCGCCCTCCCGCCTGGCCGTCGTCCCGAGGCGCTTCGATATATCGCTCCCGCCGGAGGGCTCGGTGAAGGCCGCTGCGGAGAGCGTCTCTCCCCGGGCCACCCTCGGGACGTAGCGCTCCTTCTGCTCCTCCGTCCCGAAGTGGATGATGAGCTCGACGCCGAAATCCGCTAAGACAATCGTTATGCCGAGCTCTGGCTCGGCCCTGCACATCTCCTCCGTAACGAGGGCGTTCTCGAGGACGCCGTAGCCTTGTCCGCCATATTCCTCCGGGTAATGTATGCCTATGAAGCCGAGCTTGCAGGCCTTCCTGTAGATGTCCCAGGGGAACTCCTCCGCCCCGCAGTAGCGCTCGACGGCCTCGGGCGTGAACTCCTTCTCGCAGAACTCACGAACGGCCTCCTTTATCTCGAGCTGCTCATCCGTGAGCTTGAACTCCAATCCAGGCCCCACCGTTCCTCTCAGCCCTCTTTAAAAGGCTTAGACATCCCCGGGCTCGGGGCGTCCTGGCGAGAGGCGCCAGGCTTAAATGGCTGACGTGGCTCGTGTGTGATGAGGCCATGTTCAATAAGGTCCTGGTGGCCAACCGGGGGGAGATAGCGGTCCGCGTGATACGGGCCTGCCGTGAGCTCGGCATAAGGACGGTGGCCATCTACTCCGAGGCCGATAAGGAATCGCTCCACGTGGCCTATGCCGATGAGGCCTACTGTATAGGGCCGCCCCCGCCCACGGAGAGCTACCTGAACATCGAGCGCATAGTGGATGTGGCCGAGAAGTGCGGGGCAGAGGCCGTTCACCCCGGGTACGGCTTTCTGGCCGAGAGACCGGATTTCGCCAGGGCCTGCGAGGAAGCGGGCGTGGTGTTCATCGGCCCAACGCCGGAATCCATGGAGCTCATGGGGAACAAGGTGGCCGTGAAGCACGTGATAGCCAGGGCTGGCGTGCCGGTCATCCCGGGCTCGGAGGGGCCCGTTGAGGACCCGGAGGAGGCCGTCGAGATAGCGAACGGGCTGGGCTACCCTGTCCTCCTCAAGGCGGTCTTCGGGGGCGGGGGGCGCGGCATGCGCATAGCGAAATCGGACGATGAGGTGCGGGAGGCCTTTGAGATAGCCTCCATGGAGGCCTCGACGGCCTTCGGGAGCCCGGCCCTCTACATCGAGAAGCTCATAGAGCGCCCGAGGCATATAGAGTTCCAGGTATTGGCCGATAAGCACGGCCACGTCATCCACCTGGGCGAGCGAGAGTGCTCCATCCAGAGGCGCCATCAGAAGCTCCTCGAGGAGGCCCCCTCGCCCGTTGTGGACGAGGAGACCCGTGAGAGAGTGGGCGAGTGGGCCATAAGGGCTGCTAAGGCCGTCGGCTACGTGAACGCCGGCACATTCGAGTTCCTGAGGGACCAGGAGGGGCGCTTCTACTTCATGGAGGTGAACAAGCGCATCCAGGTGGAGCACCTCGTAACCGAGATGGTAACTGGCGTGGACATCGTGAAGGCGCAGATAAGGATAGCGGCCGGGGAGGAGCTCTGGCTCGGCCAGGAAGATGTGGTCCTCCGCGGCCATGCCATAAACTGCCGGATAAACGCCGAGGACCCGGAGAGAGGCTTCATCCCCTGCCCGGGCACGGTGGAGGAGCTCAGGCTACCCGGCGGCCCCGGCATAAGGGTGGACACGGCCCTCTACCAGGGGTACACAATCCCCATTCATTACGACTCCCTCGTGGCGAAGCTGGCGGCATGGGGCTCCGATAGGGCGGAGGCGATAGCCCGCATGAGGAATGCCCTCGAGGAGCTCGTCATCGGGGGGATAAGGACGACGGCCCCCCTGCACAAGGCCATCTTATCCGACCCGGACTTCGTATCCGGCCGCTTCCACACCGGCTTCCTCGACGAGAAGCTGGACGCCCTCCTAAAGGCCGCCTCGGGAGAGGGGGAGGAGCTCGAGCTCATCGCCGCTGCTGCTTCTGCCGTAGCCGTGTTCTCCTCAAGCCGGAAACCCGTCGTGCTCCCGAGGCGGGCGATTG
>CAYUYX010000116.1:452-4347 GCA_964449495.1 uncultured Candidatus Bathyarchaeia archaeon | reverse complement strand
ACTCGGGACCGTCCACATCGCCTTCGGGGACAACCGCTCCTTCCCGGGCGGGCGGGTGGCCAGCTCCATCCACGTGGACGGCATACTCCTCAGGCCGACGCTCGTGGTGGACGGCCGTAAGATAATGGAGGACGGGCGCCTCCTCATAGGCCGGCAGGCTTCATCTTCAGCGTGAGCAGGTAGCGGCAGGCGAAGAAGGCCCCGAGGAGAAGCACAACGCCTATCACGAACCTGACGGCCGCCCTGTAGGGGTCGTCCGCGTACTTCGTGCTATCGTAGATGAGCAGGATGCCTGCGAAGCCGAGGGCGAAGAATATCATGGCCTCTATGCTCTCGATGAGGAATTGCTCGAGGAGCGTCAGCGGGTAAGCCACCCAGATGGCTCCCGGCCTCGGGAGGGCGACGGCCGGCCTCGACGTTATGTCGTAGAGGACGCCCCCGAAGAGCATGATGGCCACGGCCACGCCCACGAAGGCCATGAGGAATGCGGACGGCTTGTAGGCCGTCAGCGTCCGATAGCCCCTCTCGATGGACTTGGATACGCGCTTGAAGGCGAGCTTGACCTTAGCCCACTTCCCCATGGCCCCTCGGGCGTCTTGGAAAGCGGCGGTTTTTAAGCGCTTAGCGGCCTCAGCCTCCCCCGACGGGCGGGAAGAGGAGGACCTCATCTCCATCCGAGAGGGGCGTTTCTAAGCCCGATAGGAAATCTATATCGCGGCCGTTGAGCATTATCTTCACGAACCTGGCCAATCCCCCTCCCCCATCGAGGAGGGCGCCCTCGATGGCTTTGCCGAAGCGCCTGGAGAGCTCCCTTATGACATCTCTCACGCAAGAGCCCTCCGGGAGCTCGAGCTCGATGCCATCTCGCCCCATCAGGTCCGCTAATGTGGCGAAGCCCCGCACGTGGACCCGCATGAGGCCCGGCCCCTTCGGCTCAGAGAGGAGGTGTGAGAGGGAAGATAAAAATTACTTGGGGCTTCCCGGGCTATCAGCGCCTGAGGAGCTCCTCGGCCGTCTTGGCGGCTTCCTCGAGGCCGAGCCTGCGGAGCGTATCTGGCTTGGGGATGCCGGTCTCGATGTCCCATCCCCTGAGCCGGTAGTACTCATCGAGCATCTTCTCGAGCGGGACCACCTTGCCCTTCGCCGGCCCAACCGGCATGGGCTCCTTGAGGAAGCGCTCCGGCAGTGTGTCGTCCTTGCGCCCCACGCCCTCGCGGCACTGTATCATGCGCTCGAGGTTGTAGATGCGCTCGCCGGCGAGGAGCACCTTATCGGCGTCCCAATCCCAGCCCGTGCAAGCGCTCATGGCCCTTGCGAAGTCCTCCGGCGTGAGGGCGAAGGTAACGAACTTGCAGACGAGGGCGCTGTCCACGAAGGCGAAGTAGTCCTGGAGGAACTTGCACATCTCGGCCTTGCCCTCCGTGGTCAGCGGGTCCATCTTCTTCGGGACGCCCAGCACCTCAGGCGCAATCATGTAGGCCCTCAGGTGGCACCCGCCTCTCACGCTCGTGGCGTAGGCCAGGGCGTGGCCCCAGAAAGCCCTCGGCGAGTAGGCCGGTAGCCCGAGGCCCTTGACGCCCATTATGAGCCTCTCGGAGCCCTTCCCTATCTTCTTGGCGGCCCTGATATGGCCCTCGGCCAGCAGGTCGCCGAGCTTGCCCTTCCTCAGCGCTATGCGCTCCACCAGCTCCACCATGGCCTCGTGGTTCCCGAAGCGCAGGTCGAGGTCGTCCGTGTCCTCCTTCGTGAGGATGCCCCGCTCGTAGAGCTCCATGGCCCAGCCTATTATGTTGCCCGTGGAGATGGTGTCGAGGCCGTACTTGTTACACAGCATGTTGGCGGCGTGGATGGCGTCGAGCCTGAAGACGCCACAGTTCGAGCCGAAGGCCCACACGGTCTCGTACTCGGGCCCCTCCCCCACCACGCCGGCGTAGGGCCCGCTCGTTACGGCGCAGAAGCGTGCGCACCTTATCCAGCAGAAGCGGCAGCCCCTGTTCTTTATGAGTATGGTGGCCCTCATGTGCTCGCCCGAGTTCAGCCAGGCATCGGGGTGCCAGCCCTGCTGGAAGTTGTAGGTCGGGAGCCCTCCTGCGGCGTTTATTATGTTCGTAAGCACGTCCGTCCCGTACATGGGCAGAGCTTCGCCGGTTACCGGGTTCTCCTTCATCTTCACTATCAGCTCGTCCACCACCTTGAGGAACTCATCGGGCTTCTCGACCGTTATGTCCTGGGAGCCCCTGCAGGCTATGGCCTTCAGGTTCTTGGAGCCCATCACTGCCCCGAGGCCGCAGCGCCCGGCGGCCCTGTACAGGCTGTCCATTATGCAGGCCATCCTGACCAGCTTCTCGCCAGCCGGGCCTATGTAGATGGCCTTGACGGTCTCATCGCCTATCTCCTGCTTTATTATCTCGTCAGTGTCGAAGACGTCCTTGCCCCAGAGGTGGCTGGCGTCCCTTATCTCCACCTCCCCATCGTCTATCCACAGCCAGACGGGCTTCTCCGCCCGGCCCGTTATGATTATGGCGTCGAAGCCGGCGTACTTCAGCTCGGGACCCCACTGGCCCCCCGAGTGCGCCTCCCCCCAGACGGCGGTCGTGAGGGGGCTCTTGGCGTAGGCGGCCCACCTGCCGGAGCTCGGGAAGGCCGTGCCGGTCAGGGGGCCCGTGGCGAATATCAAGATGTTCTCCGGCCCGAGGGGGTCTATCCCGGGCTTCAGCTCGTTGAAGAGCGTGTAGGCGGCGAAGCCGTTCCCTCCCACGAAGTTGCGCATGACACCCTCCGGGAGCTCTTCTACCTTCCACTTCTCGGCCGAGAGGTCGACGCGGAGGACCTTACCCATGTACCCCTTCGGCACGCTCCCACCTCCCTCACGCGAGCGGGGGCCTCCACCAGAGCTTCCTGGCGAGCGTCGGCGAGGCCGTGAGGGACCTCGCCATGTTCTTGCGCTTCAGCCAGAGGGCGTCCTCGGCCTCCACGAACCTCAGGGCGTTCTGCGGGCAGTAGTCCACGCAGAAACCGCAGTATGTGCACTTGAAGGCCTTCTTGGTTACGGGGTCCACATGGATAGCGCCGTAGGGGCAGACGACCACGCAGGTCCCGCACCCGTTGCACTTCTCCTCATCCACGAGCACGACCTTCGTCTTCGGGTCCCGGTAGAGCGCCCCGACCGGGCAGGCATCTATGCAGGTCCCGCACTGGACGCAGAACACGGGGGCGTCTATCCCCGGCTCCATCTTAATGACGTGAATAGCCCCCCTACGCGGGTTGAACACCTTGTACTTGTTGAAGGCGCACATCAGGGCACACCGCTCGCATCCGACGCACAGCTCGACATCAACGGCCAGGACCTTTGTCAGAGCTTCCTCCCCCCACGGAGGGGCAGGCCCCCCGTGCTTAAGGCTTACGTTAAGAGCGGCTCCGTCCTGGTGTCGCACCTCATCGCTGACGCTTGGCAACACCAGCTCTCTTCATCGCCGGGAGGCCCATGCCATCGGCCCAATTTTAGCCTTTCCCACCTCGGCGGAGGACCCTCTCGAGGAGCAGGTATCGGCCCGTGAAGCTCCTGCGCATGTAGAAGCTGATTGCCCGCCTATTCTCCGGATGGACCCTCACGTGGAGCTCGACGACCTCTACGAGCGAGACCACGGCATCTACATCGGCCTCGGTGGCCTCCCTGACGACTACCCTCTCGGCCACGGCGGCGGATGCGGCGGCTGAGGGATTTATATGCACGCCAACCCCGCCCCCACGATGAAGCCCCAGTTCGCCTACAAGCAGGTCATCGTCGTCCGCACGGACATCGAGATGAGCGTTGGGAAGACGGCCGCCCAGGTGGCCCACGCAGCCGTCTCGGCGGCGGAGGAGGCCAGGGAGGAGAAGCCGGAGTGGCTGAGGG
>CAYUYX010000116.1:0-442 GCA_964449495.1 uncultured Candidatus Bathyarchaeia archaeon | reverse complement strand
GAAGAAGGTCGTCCTACAGGCCACCTCCTTGGACGAGCTCCGCAGGCTCGAGGAGAAGGCCCGGGAGCTCGGCCTCCCGACGGCCCTCATCACCGACCGGGGTCTGACAGAGCTCGAGCCCGGGACGGTAACCTGCCTCGCCATCGGCCCAGCCCCATCCGATATCGTGGACAGGGTAACGGGCCATCTGAAGCTCCTCTGAGCCCGGGAGGAACATGCGGATGAGGTCGAGGGAGGCCCCGCCCGTCGAGGCCATCATGGGCATGGAGGTCTACCTGACGGCCTCCGAGGGGATAGGCGGGCGAATCAGGGCCACGCCCGAGGACTTCGTGGTGAACGAGGTGCTCCTCGACGGCTCGGTTGCGAGGCCCGATGCCGAGGCGCCGGAAAGGATTCCCGGGCGGGGGAGCTTCCTCGTGTGCGTCCTCGTGAAGCGCAACAT
>CAYUYX010000115.1:0-4351 GCA_964449495.1 uncultured Candidatus Bathyarchaeia archaeon | reverse complement strand
ACCCGTACGTGAACGTGGATAGCGGGACCATGAACCCTTACATGCACGGGGAGGTCTTCGTAACTGAGGACGGGGGCGAGACTGACCTCGACCTCGGCTGGTACGAACGCTTCTTAGGGCTCGACCTCCCGAGGGAGAACAACATAACGACGGGCCAGGTCTACCTGACCGTCATCGAGCGGGAGCGCAGGGGCGACTACCTGGGCAAGTGCGTGCAGATAGTCCCGCACATAACGGACGAGATAAAGGCCAGGATAAGGCGTGTGGCCGAGAAGTCCGGCGCAGACGTGGTGCTCGTGGAGGTGGGCGGCACCGTAGGCGATATCGAGGGCCTCCCGTTCTTGGAGGCCATAAGGCAGATGAGGCTCGAGGAGGGCTTCGAGAACACGCTCTACGTGCACGTGGCTCTCGTCCCAATCTTAGATGTAACTGGCGAGATGAAGACGAAGCCCCTCCAGCACAGCGTCCACGAGCTGAGGCGCATAGGCATCCAGCCTGACATAATAGTGGCCCGCTGCTCCCGCATGATAAACGAGGAGGCCCGGTACAAGATAGCCCTCTTCGGCACCATCCCGGAGGAGGCCGTCTTCTGCTCCTACACCGTCCCGCTCGTCTACCAGGTCCCTCTCATATTGGACGAGCAGGGCATGGGCGATTACATCTGCCGCCGCCTCGGCCTCGAGGCCCGCAAGCCCGATTGGGGACGTTGGCGCCAGCTCGTGGAGGCCTACCTGAGCCCCCTCCACGAGATACGCATCGCCCTCGTGGGGAAGTACGCCGCCCTCGTGGACTCCTACGTGAGCATGAACGAGGCCTTCAAGCACTCCGGCATGGCCCTCCGCACGAAGGTCAATATAGATTACATAGAGGCCGAGGAGTTCGAGGAGAGCCCCGGAGATGTAGAGCGCCTGAAGGATTATGATGGCATATTCGTCCCGTACGGCTTCGGCTCAAGGGGGGTCGAGGGGAAGATAATGGCCATCCGGTTCGCCAGGGAGAACGACATGCCCTTCCTCGGCATCTGCTTCGGCTTCCAGCTCGCCGTGGTGGAGTTCGCAAGGCACGTATGCGGTTTGGAGGGCGCCCACACGACGGAGGTCGACCCGAGGACGCCCCACCCCGTGGTGGACCTCATGCCGGAGCAACGCAATTTGGACAGGAAGGGCGGGACCATGCGCTTGGGCGCCCACGACATCGTGCTCGTCGAGGGCACGATGGCCTTTCAGCTCTACGGCCGCAAGCTCATAAGGGAGCGCCACAGGCACCGCTGGGAGGTCAACCCAGAATACGTCCCGCTCCTGACGGCCCGTGGCCTCGTCTTCTCGGGCCATAGCCCGGATGGCCGTAGGATGGAGGTGCTCGAGCTCCCCGACCGCTTCTTCTTCATGGCATCGCAGTTCCACGCCGAGTTCAAGAGCAGGCCGGACAGGCCATCGCCCCTCTACACGGGCTTCGTGAAGGCCTGCTTGGACAGGAAGCTCGGCTGCCAGAGGCCAGATTTATCGAGGGTGCCCGAGCTCTGTTACGGGCGGGAGAGGGCCGTCCTAACGGCTCCTGGCCATTAGACAAGCCTCTCCTCCCGTATGTAGGGCTTCCCGAGGGCCGCTGGGGCCCCGAGCCTCTTCCTCATGGCCTCGCTCGCCCCCACCAGCATCACGAATATGGTTGCGCCGTAGGGGAGCATCTTCAGGAGGTACGGGTTCATCCCGAGGCGTTGGAGGCTGAAGGTGAGGGCTTCTGCGCAGCCGAATAGATAGGCCCCGAAGATGGCCCTTATCGGGCTCCACGCCGAGAATATGACGAGGGCTATCATTATCCAGCCCCTCCCCTCAGCCGGCAGCTTCTCCGCCCAGAAGGGCATGTAGGAGAGCGAGAGATAGGCCCCGGCGAGGCCCGTCATCAGGCCCCCGAAGCAGACGCAGGCGTACCGGACGAGGACGACGCTTATGCCAGCGGCATCGGCCGTGGCTGGCTCCTCCCCCACGGCCCTTATGGCCAGGCCTATCTTCGTGTTGTTCAGCACGGCCCAGGCCACTACCGCTATGGCGATGGCCGATATTATGAAGGGCTCCGTGGGAAGGGGCCGGACGGGGAGGGTCTTGCCCACGAGAGGGCTCCCTATGAGCCTGCTCACGCCTATCCCGAGCATACAGAGGGCGAGGCCGGAGACCACCTGGTTGGCGTAGAGGCTTACGCTCACAACTGCGTGGATGAGGGAGAGGGCCACGCCCGTCAGACAGGCCACGATTATGCCGAGCCACGGGTTCCCGCTGGCAACGACCGTTGCGTAAGCGGCGGCCGCACCAGCGGCCAACATGCCCTCCACGCCCAGGTTCATCACGCCCGAGCGCTCTGCGTAGACCTCCCCCACCGTGCCGAGGAGGAGGAGCGTTCCGGCCCTCAGAATCTCCACAAATATCTCAAAGCTCACCTCTCCCACCCCACCTAACGGTTATCTTGTACCTCGTGAGGAGTTCCCCGGCCACGAGGCATAGGAGCATGACGCCGTTGAAGATGCCCACGAGCTCGTGAGCCACGTTCGCCAGGGTTTCTGCGGCCTCCGGCGTCGGCGCTATCCTGAAGGAAGCGGTCTTGAGGATGGAGCCTCCAGCGAGCATGAGGCTTATGAAGAATGCGGAGAGGAAGAGGCCGAGGGGGTTCAGCCTTGATAACCAGGCCACTATTATGGCCGTGTAGCCGTACCCAGCCGATATTGTCTCCGGCGAGTAGTAGAGCTTATGGTGAGCCGGATTACCGGCTACCTCCCCGACGCCGGCTAAGCCAGCGAGACCGCCGCTCAGGAGCATGGCGAATATCACGACCTTCTGGGCGCTTACGCCCGCCTGCCGAGCCGCCTCCGGGTTGTCCCCGATTAGCTTCACCTCGTAGCCCAGCCTCGTCCTCCACATCATCACCGCCACGAGGAGCACGGCCGCAATCGCTATGGCGAGGGTGGGGTAGTGAACGGATGTTCCAGGGATGACGGGCAACTGCGCTTGTTCGGGCAGCTCCTCCGTCTCGGGGAACAGGTAGGCGCTCCTCCTCCATGGGCCCTGGACGAGGTAGTTGAAGAACTCCATCGCTATGTAGTTCATCATCAAGGTCGTGATGACCTCGTTCACGTTCAACCTCGCCCTGAGCAGGGCGGGCAAGAAGGCCCAGGCGCTCCCGGCCGCAAAGCCGACCAAGAACATGCACGGGACGAGCACGAAGCCCGGGGCCTCCGGCATGACGTAGAGGGCGAGCCACGTGGCGGCTATGGCGCCCATGAGGAGCTGGCCCTCGGCCCCTATGTTCCACACCCTCGCCCTGAAGGCCACGAGGAGGCCGGTGGAGCAGAGGAGGAGGGGGATGAACTTCAGGCCGAGGAAGCTTAGGCCGTAGCTGGTGCCGAGGGCCCTGAGGAACATGGTGCTGTAGGCCGTGAGAGGGCTCACCCCGAAGCAGGCGAGGATGCACGACATGGTTGCGAAGGATACGGCTATGGAGGCGGCGAGCGTCTCTACGACGAGCCAGCGGGACAGCTTCTCCCGCTTCTCCAATCGTATCTCCGGGAGAGGCCGGAGGACCAAGAGCTTCAGCCCTCCTCCCATGCGCCGGACATCATGAGGCCCAGCTTGTCCATGTCCACGCCGGCCGCCTCCATGACGCCGCCCACTATCCTGCCATCGTACATCACGGCCACCTTATCGCTCAAGGCCATTATCTCCTCGAGGTCCTCGGAGACGAGGAGGACAGCGGCCCCCCGGTTCCTCTGCTCTATCAGGAGGGAGCGGATGTACTCCGACGCAGCCACATCGAGCCCGTAGGTCGGGTGGGAGGCAACTATGAGCCTCGGCTTCATGGAGAGCTCCCTGGCCAATATGAGCCTCTGGATGTTCCCGCCGGAGAGGACGCCCACGGGCGTCTTGAGGCTCGGCGTCTTTATGCCGTACTCATTCACCAGCTTCCTCGACCACTCGGATATGAACTTGCGGTCGAGGAAGAGCCCCTTGGAGAACGGGGGCTTGTGATAGCACTTCAGGATGAGGTTTTCCTCCACGCTCAGGCCGGGGGCTATCCCCATCTTCACCCTGTCCTCCGGTATGAAGGCGACGCCGAGCTCGAGGATGTCCCTCGGCCCCTTGCCGACCACCTCGACGCCCATTATCCTTATCGAGCCTTTCTCCGGCCTCCTGAGGCCCACGAGCGCCTCCACCAGCTCCCTCTGCCCGTTCCCGGCCACGCCGGCTATCCCGAGTATCTCGCCAGCCCTCAGCTCGAAGCTCACGTCCTTCACGGCGAGCAAGCCCCTATCGTCCCTGACCGCCAAGCCCTTGACGGCGAGGACGACCTCGCCGAGGCCCACGGG
>CAYUYX010000114.1:0-4542 GCA_964449495.1 uncultured Candidatus Bathyarchaeia archaeon | reverse complement strand
CCTCGTGGGCGAGGCCCTCAAGCGCATTTTGGAATCGGGCTGTGATGGCGTGGTAGGGACGGACAGCGTCCCGAGCCCCGTCAGCGTCGTTCAGATAGCCCCCCTGATAGCAAGGGAGTTGAGGAATGAGCTCTGAGCGAAGAGGAGAGCTGGAGAAGCTATTCTTCCTTTTATCAGGAGAGCATCCCACGCTCCCCCACGCAGAGGCAAGAGCGATACTCGAGGCAGAGGGCTTCTATTACAGGGCCGTGGAAGAGCTCGACCAGCTCCTGAGATTAGAATGCACCCCCGCTTGCTCAGGGAAGGTTACCTCGAGGGCATCTATGGTGAGGGCCTGCTGCCTCGAGCTTTTCTCATGTGGAGCCGATGAAAAGGAGATATTGATGACGGCCTCGGAAGCGCCTCTCCACGAGCACGTCGGGCCAGGGCAGAGCCTCAGGGTGCGCGTGAAGAGGGTTAAGGCGTACGGGCGTAATCTCGACGTGCCCAGGCTCGAGAGAGAGCTCGGGACCATCGTCCTCAGGGCGGCTGAGGGCCTAAAGGTGGATTTGAGAAGGCCAGAAGTCGATTTACTCGGCGTCATCACGGAGGAGCGCTTTTTCTTCGGCCTTAAGCTCTCAGAGGCCGTTAAGCCCGGTTTCTCTAAGAGGAGGCCCTCGAGGAGGCCCTTCTTCCATCCATCCGCCATGATGCCGAAGCTCGCCCGCTGCATGGTGAACCTCTCCCGTGCTGAACGGGGCGAGCTCGTCCTCGACCCCTTCTGCGGGACGGGGAGCATTCTGATAGAAGCGGCCCTCGTGGGCTGCTCGGCCCTCGGCCTCGACATCAGCTCCCGCATGGCCTTCGGAGCGCTCCTCAACGCCCGCTTCACGGGCGCAGGGCCCCTCGGCCTCCTGGTGGCAGATGCGCTGAGGCCTCCGCTCAAGGAGGGCGCCGTGGATAGGGTTGTAACGGACCCTCCCTACGGCCGCTCGGCCAGCACGACGGGCCTCGAGGTCAGAGAGCTTTACGAGCGTTTCCTCTCCACGCTGCCGGAGCTGTTGCCGAGGGGGAAGATGGCTTGTGTGGCCGCCCCGAGCCAGCTCGACCTCCGCGAGATGGCCTTAGATGCCGGCCTCAAGCCCCTCGAGGCCTTCTCCGTCTTCGTCCACTCCGGCCTGGCCCGGGAACTCCTCGTCCTGCAGGTGCCGTGAAGAGAGGATGGCATGAGGTAAGGAGAGGAAGCGCCTCGTCCCCCATAGATAGCTCTGAGCGCCCAGGACACGCACGTCCTCTTCACGAGCTCTTGCCTAATCCTCCGATATCCCGGAGGAGCTCTCCTATGCTCTTGAGGCTCACGAACATCTTTATCGCCTCTTCCCCCCGCCTCAGGTAGTCCTCGACGAGCTCTCTCACGGCCTCGATGGGCAGCCCGTGGGCTCTCAGCTCTTCCTCGAGAGCTTTAGCCGATGCCCTGAGCCTGCTCATCGCAAAGGACCTCAGGCCAGCCAAGAGGGCGGCTATACGCACGGTGGCCCTCAGCGCCCCGAGGCCAGCCCTAAGCCAGCTCATCGTTCTTCTTCCCCTTCCGCCTCCTCGCCCGCTTCCTCAGCTTCCTCCTCCGTCTCTTCCCCCGCTTCCTTCGCCTCCTCGGGCAGGCCCGGTACAGGTATCCTCGGGTGCCTGAGGAGCCTCGGGAGTAGCTCCCCTATCTTCATCAGAGAGGCCATGTACTCCCTCGTCATCTTCAGGGCCTCCTCCGGCGATATGCCGGCGTCCCTGAGCTCCTTGTAGAAGGAGCCTATGGCCCTTCCGAGGTTCCGGCCGGTCTCCTCCGATATAACGGCCCCTATGATATCCCTCACGAGCTTGGGGACGGTCTCGCCTATGGCCGTCATTATCTCCGCTATCTCCTCGGCATCGGACGTGGCCCATTTCCTCTCCCTCTTCTCCTCGCTCACGCTCTCACCTCCAGGCAGAGCTGAGCTGGCCACCCCTCTTGGGGTTTCCGGGACTTAGGTGGCCGGGCCCTGGCCACCCCCATCCACCCTTATGTCGAACCTCCGGCCGAAGCCCTCGACCTCTACGACCAGGCCCTTCTCCAGGAGCGCCTCCAACCTCTCCCTGATGATGCGCCTCGACGCCGTCCCCCTCCTCGCCCTGACGGCCCGGGTGAGCTCGGAGATGTTCATGGGGCCTTCCTCGGCGAGGGCCTCTATTATGCACCGGGATATCTCGTCCCCTGGCCCGAGTTCCCTGAGGAGCTTCTCGGCGGCCAGGACACGCCTCAGGGCCTTGAGCTGGCTCGAGTAGAGGCGTGCCCCCCCGAAGAGGAGGCGCATGAGCTCTGGGAGGAAGCCCATCTGCTCGAGGAGACTTAGGCTGTTCTCGAGGGCCTCGAGGCGCCTCAGGACCTCATCGAGCTTCCTTGAAAGCTCATCGAGCTTCTCCTCCTGCGCCAAGGGCTCTCACAGCTCCTTAACGGCCTTGAAGACCCGGTAGCCGCTCCCCCGGGCCACTATATCGGCGTGGCCGAAGTAGCGCTCCACGAAGGCCCTCGGCCTGGCGCTCAGCTTGGAGCGGACGACCATCTGGAGGGAGCCGCCGGGCCTCAGGCGCTCCCAGGCCCCCCTCACCAGCGCCTCTACGACCTTCAGGCCAGCGGAGATGGGCGGGTTGGAGAGCACCACATCGAACGTCAGGCCATCTACTGCCTCGTAGAGGAAGCCCCGCCTCACCTCTGCGTTGGAGGCCACGAGGTTCCTCTCCACGTTCTTCTTGGCCAGCCAGACGGCCCTCTCGTTCACGTCCGTCAGTATGACCTTGAGGCCCGGCCTTAGGGCGGCGGCCACGATGCCTATGGCCCCATAGCCACATCCGACATCGAGGGCGAGGCCCTCCTCCGGCAGCTCCATGACCTCTATGAGGAGCCTCGTCCCGAGGTCTATCTTCTTCTTCGAGAAGACGCCTGGGGCCGTGAGGAACTCGAAGTAACGGTCTCTCAGCCTGGCCCTTATGAGGCCGAGCCTCATGGGCGCAGATGGCCTCCTCACGTAATAGTGGTCGTGGCGCTGCCCGCCTCGCCCGATGCGCTCCATGGGGCAGGTCCCGCTCGAGGCTTATACCGCGGCCAATATCAATATTTAGGTTTGCGGTGCTAACTGCACGTAGGCGAGGACTCCCTCTGAGATGATGTATGACAACGCATATATTATGCCCAAAGCCTCCCTATCGTTTGTGGGCGGAAGAAATTGAGGTATCGGGTGCGCCTTACTAATCGGTTTAAGCGCTCCTTCAGGAAATTAGCGAGGAACGTCCAGGAGAGAATAGAGGAGGCCGTTGGTATCATAGCCGAGAGACCTCGCTCCGGGCACTACATAATGACCATGAACCTCTGGTCGTATAGGGTAGGCGATTACCGTATCCTCTATCACATAGATGATGAGCGGGGGGAGGTAATCCTCCTCCTCGTCCGACATAGGAGGGGCGTTTACCGTTGACGGCTCCCCCGCTCCTCCTTTACGAAGTCCTCCCAATCCATGACCCGGCCTTTCTCCACGTCCTCAAGCGCCTCTCGGAGCTCCTGAAGGAGCTCTTCATCTGACATAACTTCTATGGTCTCTATTAAGTCATTGAGGAAATCCCTTAATCGGATGAGCATTTTGATGTCCTCTTCCCTCAGCGAGAGCCTGAGCTCTACCACGTGTTCTCCCTTCGTCCGACAGGCTCCTAACATATTTAAATATTCCGTATCTCGAGCTCGCAGTGCTTCCTCAATCCCCCGCCACCTCTCCCCTCGACGACCACATCTTCGGGTAAGTGCCGGCCCTCATGAGCACCCTCAGCGTCCTCGCCACGATGCCCTTCCTCATGGCCAGCATCTCCCGGCTCGACACCAGCGCCTCCGCTAAGGCTACCGCCTCGCCCTTTAGGGTCGTTATGAGCACCATATCGCCCTCCTTTATCCCGCTCTCGAGCCTGAGGACGCCCGGGGCTGCGAGCTGAGCCCCATGGCAGATGGCGTCCACGGCCGAATCCCGTATGACTATTTTGGGCAGGAAGGCCAACATCTCCTCCATGGGCATCACGACACGCCTTATGGCTTCCTCATCGCCCTCCTCCCGCCACAGGTAGGCGGCCTCGGAGAGCTCGTGGAGCGTTACGGCCTCCTCCTCCGTGAAGGAGCCCACACGGGTTCGCCTGAGCTCCTGCATGTGCGCCCCGCAGCCCAGGGCCTTCCCGATGTCCACGCAGAGCTTCCGCACGTACGTCCCGGCCTCGCAGGCCACCCGGAAGAGGACGTAGCGCCCATCTACCTCGAGCACCTCAAGCTCGTATATCGTCCTCTTCCTGAGCCTCCTCTTCACGGACGCCCTGAGCGGGGGCCTCTGGTAAATCGGCCCGACGAACTCTGCCATCACGCTCTTCACGCGCCCGGCTGGCACATCGCCGTGGAGCTTCATTACGGCCACGTACTCCTTGCCAGCGTTGAGCACGGCCATCAGGGCTTTTGCGGCGTCCTCGAGGGCCACCGGCAGCACGCCCGTTACACGGGGATTTCCC
>CAYUYX010000113.1:0-4555 GCA_964449495.1 uncultured Candidatus Bathyarchaeia archaeon | reverse complement strand
CACGCCGGACATCCTCGACAGGATATTCTCCTGCACGTCCTGCCTGGCCTGTGAGGCCGTTTGCCCAGCCGTCGTGAGAATAGTAGATGCCCTCGTGGCCTTTAAGGAAGCCCTTCTAAACGCTGGCGTGAGGCCCCCCGTCCGCCTGGCAGAGCTCTCGAGGCGTACGGCCGAGCTCGGAAGCCCAATCGCCAGAAGGCCCCGGGATTTCGAGGTCAGGGAGAAGGGAGGCGAGCTTCTCGTGTTCACGGGCTGTGTCGCCTCGGAGTACAAGCCGGAGCTCGTGATGGCTCTCGAAAAAGTCCTTAACGCTATGGAGGTCAGCTATTCCATTCTTGAAGGGCCTTGCTGCGGCGCTCCCCTTTTGAAGATGGGCCTTAAGGCTGATGCTAAGAGGGCGGCCGAGGCGTTGGCGAGCAAGATAAGGGCATCGGGGGCAGAGCTCATCATAACGCCTTGTCCAGCCTGCCTCGACATGCTCATCCACCGCTTTAGACATCTGACCGGGATGGCCGTAAGGGCCCAGCACACGACGGAGTTCCTGGCGGGCCTCCTGCGCTCGGGAAAGCTCCACATCGAGAGGCCCGTTGAGCTGAAGGCCGTTTACCACGACCCCTGCGTGCTCGGGCGTGGCCTCGGGATTTACGATGCCCCGAGGGAGCTCCTCTGGGCAGCCGGTCTGACGCTCGTTGAAATGCGGAGGAGCAAGGCCTCCTCCTTCTGCTGCGGCCACGGCTTCCTCGCCTTCGAGCTCTACCCCGAGCTGGCCGATGCCTTAGCGGAGGAGCGCCTCAAGGAGGCCTTGAGGGCGGGGGCCGACGCTCTCATCACCGCCTGCCCGTCCTGTCTCTACGGGCTCTCCAAGGCCGTGAAGCGCTCCGCTCGCTTCCTCGCCGTATCGGATGTGGTAGAGGTGGTGGCAGAGGTCCTCTGAGCGCAAGGCCCGTCAGGGGATGAGCCTGAACCTGTCCCTCGGGAACATCACGACCTCGCGGATGTTCTGCTTGCCCGTTATGACCATGAGGAGCCTCGCCAGCCCGACGGCCCAGCCAGCGTGGGGGGGCATGCCGTAATCGAACGTCTTGAGGTGGTGCTCGAAGGAGGCCGGGTCGAGGCCCTGCTCCCTCAGGCGTCTCACGAGGAGCTCCTTATCGTGTATCCTCGTCCCACCGGAGGCTACCTCTATCCAGCCGTGCATGAGGTCGAAGGCCTCGCATACCTCCGGCCTGTCCTCCCTCGGCTTTATGTAGAAGGGCTTCGAGCTGGTGGGCCAATCCGTTATGAAGTAGAAGCCCGGCTTAAGGGCCCCGAGGGCCCTCATGGCGGGGGTGGGCAGGTCCTCTCCCCAGGGGACCTCGACGCCCTCTCGGCGCAGGAGCTCGAGCGCCTCGTCGTACGTGATGCGCTCGAAGGGGATATCCGGCACCTCCAGGTCCCCTCGGCCCAGGATGGCGAGCTCCCTGGCGCACCGCTCTTTCACGGTCTCCATTACGTGCCTTATCATGCGCTCGAGCACGTCCATCACGTCCTCCGCATCTGCGAAGGCCGCCTCCACATCCACCATCACGAACTCGCTCAGGTGCCTCCTCGTGTGGGATTCCTCCGCCCTGAAGTAGGGCGCTATCTCGAAGACCCTCTCGAAGCTTAACGTCAGCTCCTCCTTGTAGAGCTGGGGGCTCTGGGCGAGGTAGGCCTTGCGCCCGAAGTAGCTCACGGGGAAGAGGGCTGCTCCTCCCTCCGTGGCCGTCGCTATTATCTTTGGCGTGGTAACCTCCACGAAGCCCTCCTCGGTCAGGAAGGAGCGGATGGCCCTGAGGACCTCGTGCTGGATGAGGAATATGGCCCGCACGTCGTCCCTCACGAGGTCGAGGACCCTGGCGTTCAAGCGGACGTCGAGCTCGGCGGGCGTCCGGCCGGTCGGGTCTATGGGGAGCGGGTAGGAGGCTCTGGCCAGGACCTCTACTTCCCTCGGTACCACCTCGAAGCCGCCCGGGGCCTCCTGGTGGGCTCTCACGACCCCCCTCACGGCCACGCAGTACTGCCTGCCCAAGCCCGAGATGACCTCGTACAGCTCATCGCCCACCAGGCGCTTGGGGGCCGTTATCTGGACCGTCCCCCGGGCATCCCTTAGCACGACGAAGCATATCCGGCCCAAATCCCGTACATCACGAACCCAGCCGAGGAGGACGACCTCCTGGCCATCGAGCTCGGGCCCGAGCTGGTCGGTATAGTGCGTCCTACGCCACCTCCCCAAGACGCCCTCCTCCGCCGCCTCCCTCACCTCTCGAACTCGACCCTCAGGCTCAGGTTCCTCAGCTCCCTCGCAACCTCGGCGAGCGTCCTCACGTCTGCCCAGGGCCTCCTGCCCCTGAGGATGACCTTTATCTCCACGCTGTCGTCCGGCAGCCATATCCTGTTTATGGTAACGAGTGTTGCGGGGGCGAAGAGCTGCTCGAGGAAGGTCCGCTCGTCTACATCGCCCTCCACCATGTGAACCCTCTTCCCGAGCTCGCCCTCCAACGCCCTGGCCAGGCGTCCCCTCGTAGGCCCGAGGCGTGTCAGGTCCCCTCGCTTGAAGACGAGGACGAGCACATCCCCTATCTCTGCGACATCCATGAGGGTGGCGTCCTGGAGAGCCGTGAAGCCCTTGTCCTCGAGGTCGAGCAACAGCCTGGCTACCCCTATATAGGATTGGCTCACCTCCCCGCTCCTGACCTTCTCCTCGCACCTCGGGCATAGGACCCCCGTCTTCAGGCAGAAGTGGCATAGCTTGGTCTCCAAGTCCTCCTCCCCGGCCACCGCCTCGTGGCTCAGGGCACTAATAAGCATGTCGAGGGGCGCCCTCACCTCGCCCATTTCTCTACCTTCTCGACCACGAACTCGCAGTAGGGGTCGCCCACGGCCACGCACTTGACCTCCTTGGCCTTCACCCGCACGCCAGTGAGCTCCTCCACCATCCCGGCCAGGACGCCGCGCATGAAGTGCCCCGTGGGCCTCCTCCTCTTGCCTGCGAAGGGCTTGCACGTGAAGAGGCCCCTCATCCTGACCACGAGCCTCGGGGCCTCCTCGTCCCACTCGACGATTTCGGGGATGCACCAGCCCCTGGGGATGGCCAAGGCCCCTATTATCCTCAAGATATCCTCCTTGCCCATGTCGAAGGCCTCCTCGACCTCCCTGGCGAAGGCCCGCCCCGCCCGATAGCCCATCTCGTAGAGTATCACGTATGCGCCGGTCTCGAAGACCTCATCTAACCGCCCGAACATCTGCTCTATGTGCCTGATGTCCATTATGACCGCTTCTTCTCCCATGAACTTGAGGGGGAAGTGGGCGGTATCTATGATTATGCCGGGCATCTCAGGCTCGAAGGCCCTCACGCCTATGACCACATCTATCTTCTCGAGCTGCGCCCTTATCTCGTCGAGGCTTGAGTACGAATTCGTCAGGTCGACGAAGATGCTCACGTGGCCCTCCGGCCTCCCGGGGAGGGCCGTTATATGGCCCGAGAGGATGTTCACCCGCATGGCTTCGAGGAGGCTCGTCACCCTGGCGAGGGCGCCCGGGACGTTCTTGAGCGTGATATGTAGGTGGGCTACCCTGCGGCCGGGGGCGTAGATTGCGCAGGGGAGCGTGAGGGACCTCACCGGCCTGCGGGCCATCTTGGCTTACCGACAGTTTTACTCCAGGCACGTATATAAGTTCCTACTGATTATTTTTCAGAAAACCAAGCCCTGGGTTAATCGTCAGGGCCTAAGGACCTTTACTACCGACTCGCCCTCCACGCTCTGGACGGTTATCACCCGCACGTCCTCCCCGCTGAACGGGAGGGCCCCGGGAGTTATGATGATGTACTGTGCGTCCGAGCCCTCAACGGCCGCCACGAGGGCCTCTGCAAGTCTCTGCCTGTTTATGGGGTCGAGGTGGACATCGTACTCGTCTATGGCCCTGAAGGGGGACTTTACGTGGTGCTGGAGGGCCAGGAGGAAGGCGACGGCCGCCACGGAGCGCTCTCCCCCGCTCTGCACGTAGGCATCGAGGGGGACGGGCCTGGCCTTCCTGAAGCCCACCCTTATCTCAACGCCCGCTTCCTCTATGTCATCGGCCCTCACGAGCTCGACGGAGCCGTCCCCCTGCATCCTGGCCAATATGGCCCTGAAGCGGGCGTCCACGTCCTCTATCATGCGCCCCACCACGGAGCGCCAGGCCTCCATGCGCTTCCTCACCTCCTCCATGGCCTTCTCACGATTGGTTCTCACCTCCTCCGCCTTCTTCTCGAGCTCGTTGTAGAGCTCGGAGTAACGCTCGTACATCACCTCCGCCTCCTCGCTGACATCTCTCAGAGCGGCTATCTGACCTTCCACACGCCTAAGCTCGTCTTCCACGTCCTCCGGCGGCCTTGGGGCCGGGACCCTCGGGCCCAACGCCTCCGCCTTGGCCCTCAGCTCGTTCAGCCTGGCTTTCTTCAATCTCAGCTCCCTCCTCAGGCCCGCCAACTCGGCCTTGAGCTGCTCACCTCTTATGCCGAGGACCTCGAGCCTAACCCTATTGCCTATGAGCC
>CAYUYX010000112.1:3876-4572 GCA_964449495.1 uncultured Candidatus Bathyarchaeia archaeon | reverse complement strand
CGAGGCAGTGGCCGGGCGGGAGCTCCCGGGCTATGGCCTTCACCGTATCGGCGTCTACCCTTGAGGCCCTCGCCACCATCTCAAGGTCCCTCTGGTTCGTGAAATTGAACAAGAAGATGTTGTCCGCCTGCCTGTATATGTTATCCCTTATGGTGTCGGGCTGGTTCGTGATGAAGGTGGTGAAGATGCCGAGGTGCCTCATGCGGGTTACCACATCCTCCCAGTAGGTCTCCCGGAGGTAAAGGTGGGCCTCTTCTGCGAAGAGGAAGACGGCCCGCAAAATCCATTTGGAGAGGAGTTCCACGAGCTTGCCGAGCGTGTACTCCACGACCACACGCCTGTCCACGGCCGATAGGTCCTTCAGGTTTACGATGACGGCCCCTCCCCCCTCCCGGAGCGATATAAGGGCCTCTCCGAGGTCGAGGCAGCCGGATGTGTCGTCTGAGAAGAAGCCAGAGCTCGATAGAGCGTAGTAGCGGGAGAAGAGCGCATCTCTCACGTGCTCGTTGCATTTCCAAGAGCGGATGGCGTTCTCCAAATCCCTCATGGTGAGGAGCCCACGGCCCTTGAGGTGGTACCAGATGCGCTTGAACTCCCTGGCGGATGTCCCGGGCAGGCTGAGGGCGTGTACCATGATATTCATCAGGACGGAGAGCCCGGCGTCGGCGAGCGTCGTCTTGAAGTTCCGTCCGGGCT
>CAYUYX010000112.1:0-3866 GCA_964449495.1 uncultured Candidatus Bathyarchaeia archaeon | reverse complement strand
GAGCACGATTATCTTATCGAGGTAGCGGTTGGGCCTGCCATCTCGCCCGAAGCCGAGCCTCGTGTACTCGCCGTTCAAATCGAGCACGACGACGGTGGCCCCGTAGTCTACGAGGCCGAGGACGAGGAGCTTCGAGAGGTGGGATTTGCCCGTCCCCTTCTTCCCCGTTATTATGCTCAAGGCGCCGTCCAAGGCCCGGGCATCTATGCTGACCTCGGAGCCATCCCTCGCCACCCCGAGCAGGATGGGCAAATCGCCACCGGCCCCCGAGAGCTCGAGCACGGCCGAGAAGGGGGCATGCCTTATCCTCGAGCGGGAGCGGGATGGGAGCCAATACATCTGGTCTGTCTTACGGCCCCGGGAGAAGCCCCCCCTTATCTTACACGTCAGGAGCCTCGCATCCTCTAAGTAGGCCAGGTGGGAGCCGAGGTCAAGCGGGTCTATGTCCTCCCCATGCGCCAACTCCCCTATCACCGAGTCCCTCAGCAGCTCCTCCAATACCCCGGGCACGCTGGCGAATTGCACATCCACCACTTGGACCAAGAGGGCCCTATCCCTATCCGGTTCTTCCACGAGGAGGTAATCCCCTTTCTCGACCTCTTCCTCGGGGAGGCAAAGTATCTTCAGCGTATCTCCTTCCTTCTTGTAGAGTCTCAAATTACCTCCCTCCCGAGCCGAAGGGACCGAACAACAGCTTCCTCAGGTCGGGCCTCTGCACTATCCTGAGCCCGTACGCTCTTGAGAGCATCAATTGCATGGCCATCACCTCCGGAGCCGTGAAAGTGCACATTATGTGGGCGAGCCGGAGGACCTCCGGATAGCCCTGGTGGAGCGTGTCCCCGGCCACGAGGGCCCTCACCGCCTCGATTCCGACCTCCCTCGGCACGCAGGCGTCCACATCGAGCCTGAATGTACAGCCGAGGGGGGAGAGCCTCGCCACGTATATGCGCCCCAGGAACTTGATGCACGATGCACTAACGGGGGGTCTATCGCCGAGCTCGAGCAGGTAGGGTCCGGGAATCCCGTTCAACATATCTACCAGCCTCTTCCCCATGAACCTTAGCTTGCTGTCCTTTGAGATGGCTATGACAATGCTCGAGTTAGAGCGGGCGAGCTCCAGGATGGCCTTGAGCGGGGCCACGGCTTCCCCCTGTCCTATGGTCAGGGAGCCATCGAAGAGCACTATGACATCGCGGAAGAGGGAGCAGGCCAATTCCCTCATCCAGTGCTCGAATATGTTCGCCATCTTGACGGGCATGTAGGGGAGGCTGGGCGCTTCCTGGCGCCCGGGCAGGCCGAGGCAGAAGCTCCGCAAAGCATTGTATATCTCGGTTTTATTCTGGTCCGTTATGTGGAAGATGAGAGGGCCTATGCGTAGGTAACGGCAGCTCCCACCCCGCCTCCACACGATGGCGCCCCTGAGAGCCGTTATGAGGCCGGAGAAGGTCTCCCCGAGCTTGATGCACGATGCATCTACGCCTATGACCGTTGTTTCTAAGCTTCTGAGCGGTTTTATAGGTATGAGCCTGAGGTCGGGACACGAGTTGAGCGTGAATTCATGCTCCCCGTCTAAGTAGCTCGAGGATACGGACTCCTCTGGCTCCGTGATGGTCATGATGGGCTCATCGTCTAAACTGCTCATGGACTTCAGGGATAACTCCAGTAGCCCCCTCGGGACGCACAGGCCCCCCTGTCGAGAAAGGTTATATCCCTCCTCGGGGGCTAATAGCGTGTGGCCCGCCACCAACATTCACCAAGAGGAGATAGGGAGGATGAGTATATAAGTTTTGCGCATGAGCAAGTTGCAGTTGGGCAATCACCAATAAGAGGGGGTGCCGTGGGGGCTGTCGGGTGAGGCCGGGGAGTTGGTGAGGGTGAAGGTGCGGGTCGCCGGGATGGAGTTCGAGATAGTGGCCCCCTCAGATAAGATACAGGAGGCCGTCGATAAGGTCTTGAGCGTGGCCCTCAAGCACGGGGCCTCTTTTAAGCCCTTGAACTCGGCTGTCATCCCTTCCTCAACGGCTCCCACGACGTGCAAGGGCCTGATAAAGGCCCTCTGGCAAGAGGGGTGGTTCGGCTCGCCGAGGAGCTTGGGCGAGGTGCACGAGGAGATGGCGAGGAGGGGCTGGCATTACGATAGGACGGCCGTTGCCCACGCCCTGCTCGACCTCGTTCGTGAGGGCGTCCTCACGAGGCAGGGGAGGCCGAGGAGGTACAGGTACGTACAGAAGAGACCTCCATCATGAGCTCCTCACGTCTTCTTTAGTTTAGCGAGTATCTTCGGCAGACGCTTCTCCCTGAACTTCAATATTCCGAGGGGGGTTACGCGGTATTCCCCTCTATCCGTCTTCTCGACCCAACCGCTCTTCCTGAGCTCCCCGAGCCTCGTAGAGGTTATCTTCGCCGTCTTCTCGAGTATCTCCCTCAGCTCCGAGCTCGAGAGGGTGTCCTTCGGGAGGCCGCCTATCATGTAGCCCACGTAGGCGCCGAGGAGGCCGAGCATGAGGACGTCCTTGTCCGATAGCCTCTCCTTGTCCGCCAGGACGATTATGCGTCCATCGGATAGGGCCACGAGGTCCTTGAGCTCCTCGACGAGCTCCGCCAAATCGACCGTTATAACGGCTTTCCCCACAAGCCTGAAGATAGGAATGAGCTCGCTGAAGAACTTGTTCACGGCCCGCCATACCTCCTCGAGGGGCCCCTCGAACCTCTGCTCCACGTCCCGGTACTTTACGTGGACGATGATGTGGTCCTTATCGCCCAGGCCCCATCACCTCCCCTCGCCTGCGGAGGGGAACGCCGGTGGAGCCCGTCCTCGAGAGCTTCGGGAGCACCTCTTCCTCTATCCACCGCTCCCCCTGGGCCGTTAGTCTCCAATCTGGCTTAGCGGGGTCGGGCTTGAAGACAAGCCCCCTCTTCCGCATCTCATTCAGCCTGGCCGGTACCTGGACGCCCATCATGCCGCTCGCCTCCAAGAGCCTCCTGAGCTTCGAGGCCGTGGCGGTGCCCTCCTCCACGGCGTAGAGGAGGAGCCCTATGGCCTCGTACTGCGACATCTTCTTCTTGGCCACGATTACGGGCCCCTCCGGGGTGAACTCCACCACATTCCTCAAGGCAGATGAGGGGGCCACCGCTGGCCCGAGGCGGGCGGAGAAGAGGGCGCCTATCTTCTCGGCGAGCCCCTCAGAGAGCCCATCGAGGAGCCTTAAGACCTCCTCGACCGTCTCGCCCTCGACGCTCACCTCGCCAAAGGATGTCTTCACGCTCAGCCTTACTTTACCCATTCACGACAGCCTCCTCGTTCGACATGCTACGACTATGTTAGCCCTTCCTTATATTTTTTGCCCTCCTAAGCGCTAAAAGGCCACGAGATTAAGAAATAATTCAGGCATCTTCCTCGACGAAGAGTAACGAACTAATAGCGATTAGTGGCTTGAGGGCCGTTGGCTTCAGGATTAGGAGCCCTCGGGTGTCGAGGTATCCGGGCTCTCCTCCCGATGAGAGCCGTAAAATCTAAATAGCTTAAGAGGGGGCTCGGGATGGAGGTGGATGGGATGTCCGAGAAGAGGATTAACCCGTGGGAGGAGCAGCTCAAGATTATAAAAGAGGTCTCCGATATCATGGGGCTTGAGCCGGCGTTCTACGAGGTCGTAAGCAGGCCCAAGGCCATACTACACGTCTCGCTGCCGATAAGGATGGACGATGGGAGCGTCAAGGTCTTCGAGGCCTTCAGGATACACCACAACGACGCCAGGGGCCCCTGCAAGGGCGGGATTAGGTATCACCCCCACGTGGACCTCGATACCGAGAAGGCCCTCGCAGCGTGGATGACCTGGAAATGCGCCATCGTCAACCTCCCGTATGGG
>CAYUYX010000111.1:0-4586 GCA_964449495.1 uncultured Candidatus Bathyarchaeia archaeon | reverse complement strand
CACGTTATCGACGAGTCGAACCACGTGTCGAGCACGTCAGTCTCCGGCCTGAACTCCTCGCAACCGCACTTTGGGCAGCGCTCTACCTTGGGCGGCTCCTCCCTCGGGTCAACGGGCAGCCACTCCGGCTCGGCCACGATGACGTGGCCACATCTGGCGCAGTACCAGGCGGGGATGGGCGTTGCGAACACCCTCTGGCGGGATATCACCCAATCCCATTCGAGCGAGCGAGCCCAATCGACGAGGCGCCACTTCATGTAATCCGGGTACCAACGCACCTCCTCCACGGCCTTCTCCACAACCTCTTCCGTGAGGTCCCTTATGCGCATGAACCACTGCTCGCGCACGAGTATCTCCACGGGCGTGTGGCAGCGCCAGCACGTCCCGACCACGTGGACGAGGGGCTCCTCCCGCTCCAACAGGCCGGCAGCCCTCAGGTCTTCTACTATGGCCTCCCTGGCCTCCTCGACCGTTAGGCCGGCGTACTTCCCGGCCCGCTCCGTCATCCTGCCGTCCTCGCCTATGCACGGTATCACGGATAGGCCGTGCCTGGCCACGAAGCGCACGTCCTCCTTATCGCCGTACGTGCATATCATCACTACGCCCGTGCCGAACTCCGGGTCGACCATCTCGTCCGCTATTATGGGCACCTCCCGCCCGAAGAGGGGCACCCTCATGCGCTTGCCCACGAACTCCCTATAGCGCTCGTCGTCCGGGTGGACGGCCACGGCCACGCAGGCCGGTATGAGCTCCGGCCTGGTGGTGGCTATGGTGAGGGAGCGCCCGGGCTCGTCCGCCAGCTCGAAGCGCACGAAGTAGAGCTTCCCCTCCCTCGTCTCGTACTCGACCTCCGCATCCGCTATGGCCGTCCCGCACCTCGGGCACCAGTTCACGGGGTGCTGGGCCCTGTAGATGCGCCCCCGCCTGTAGAGGAGCACGAAGGAGAGCTGGGTGCGGCGCCAGTAATCCGGGTCCATAGTCCTGTACTCGAGCGACCAGTCCATGGAGTAGCCCAGGCGCCTCATGGCCTCCTTCATGGCCCTTATGTTCTCCTCGATGAACTCCACGCAGAGGCGCCTGAACTCGTGCGGAGGCACCTGCGTCTTCGTTATCCCGTGCTTCTGCTCCACCCGGACCTCCGTGGGGAGGCCGTGGCAATCCCAGCCCTGGGGGAAGAGCACGTTGTAGCCCCTCATGCGCTTGTAACGGGCCACCACATCGAAGTAGGTCCAGTTGAGCACGTTCCCCATGTGGAACTCGCCCGATGGGTACGGCGGGGGCGTGTCTATGCTGAAGACGGGGCGCTCCTTATCTTCCCAATCGAAGCGGTAGATGCCCTCTCGCTCCCAGAACTCCTGCCACCTCGGCTCTATGGTCTTTGGGTCGTATTCCTTTGGGAGGGCTTTGCGCAATCCCGGTTCACCCCCGGGAGGCGCTTCTCCAACCGATTTAAGCCTATTCTCGGACAAGGCCGTTTGCCCATCGGTCCTTAAAAGGAAACACTTAAGGGCCCCACGCTCCCTGCGGGGGACGGGGGAAGCCCTTGTTAGCGTCCCTCTTCGTAACCACGGGGGCCTGGGCGAGCCTGACGCTCGACATATGGTACGCGGGACGGGAGGTGAGGGCCGTTAGACCTGCTCTTGAGCTCCCAAAGCCCGCGCTGGCCGTGGTATGCGCTATCCTCGCCCTCATAGGCTATGCGCACGGGTGTGCGACGCTCCTCATCCCAATTCACATCTACTTCCTCTGGCTCGTACCGCTCAGGGCAGTCGCCTTCATCGCCATAGCCCTGGCCGGGAAGCTCGTGGCCAAATCGGTGAGGAAGCTGCCGGAGGACGTGGCCAGCCTCAGGGATATCCTGGCCCGGTTCGGGCGGAGGGAGAAGCGCATCAAGCTGAGGATATCGAGGAGGTCCGCCCTGAAGCTCACGGGCATGATAGTGCTCGTCGTCTTCCTCCTCGCCGCACCCATAGGCCTCCCCCTGGCCTCCAGGGTCATCTCGTTCGCAAGGGCTAGCCACATGCTGAAGTGCTTTAAGGCCATGGGCAAGGGCTCAGCAGAGCTCTTCCCGGAGATAGACCCGGCCCAGCTCAGGGTTACCACGAGCGAGATAGCCCGCTCGATAGCGGAGATGAAGAAGACGAGCGCAGCAGCCTGGGTTACGAGCGTCCACCTGGGCATGTATGAGGACGAGCTGTGCTGGATAGTCACCGTCAGCGAGCCACCGGCTTTCGGGACCTTCCTCGTGGGCGAGAGCAATAGGCTCAGGGAGGTCATCGTCATCCCCGTAACGGACGCCACCGGAGAGAGGGCGCAGGTCATCCGTATCGGGGCCAGTTACGGGGAGGGCCTCTGGTTCGACAGGGACATAAGGGTCCACGCCCAGGACACGTTCCCGACCCGCACGTTCAGCCGGGCCTACCTGACCTGGAGCCCGCAGCACGACAAGCTCGTGTACGTTACGACCAGCTACTACGAGGTCCCCCTCGGCCCCCTCACGGACCCCATGGTGCACGTATGGGACCCCTGGACGGGCCATCTCCTGGGCGAGTACAGGCCTGAGGAGGCGCCCGATTGGGTCGTCCAACGCTGGGACGAGGAGTGGCTCGAGGCCATGGGGGCCGCCTTCGGCGAGTTCAGGTGGACGGCCGACAACGAGCTGAACTTCTGGAACGGCCTGCCCTATTACTCCGACCGCTCAGCCGAGCCAGCAGAGCCGGAGGGGCTCCGCTACCAGCTATGGCCTGGCGGCGAGCTCGTGGGCGTCTACCTCTTCCAGAACAAGCGCAACCCAAGCCTGTTGGAGCTCGTCATAATAGCCAAGAAGGACGGCATCTACCTGTACAGCCTCGACCACCTCGGCCTCATCTCGCCATCGGAGGCGAAGTCCGTGGCCAAGTCAGGCCTCCCGGCCCTCCCGAGCGGCGAATACGCCACGCCCTTAGCGCTCCTCTACCGGGTGGGGGCCGAGCTCTACTACCACATCCCGGTATTCATAAAACAAGACGGCCACTACTACCCGGCCCACTTCGCCCTCGTGAGGGCGACGGACAGGCACCTCGTGAGGACGAGCTGTGCGGAGCTCGGGGGCATGAGGGAGGCGGTCTTAGCCGCTTACTCCCAGCTCAGGCGTGAGGCAATACGCTATACCTTCGTGAACGGCACGATAGTGGGCAAGTACGAGTACGTGGAGGGCGGCAACACCCGCATATGGCTCGACATAAGGCTCGAGAACGGGACGGTACGCTCAGTGTTGGCCAAGGTGGAGCTCCTCGAGCCAGAGGACGTCTACCTGCTTCTGTCAAAGGACATCGGGGATTACATAAGCGTCGTCGTGGATGAAGAATGGGTCATCGTGGACGTCGTGGAGTGAGGGCGGAAGACGGGAGCGCTCTCCCGGCTGCCCTGCCATCGCCCCCCTCATGCGATGGCGATAGGCCTATAGGCCGAGGACCCTCCTGACGAATGCCTCATCAAAGCCCTTTTCCACGAGGCCCCTCACCACCTCCTCATCGCTCTTCCCCTGCTCCCGCAGCTTCCCCGCCTCCTGGCGCACGACCTCCCACTTCTCCCATGGATAGACTATCCAACGCTCTGTCTCGCGGACGTAGTAGTCCGGCCTCAGGATGGACCAGGGCTTGTAGTGCAGCGTGGCTATGCGGACCTCCGAGGCCCCCTTCTCGAGCACGTGCCTTCTCGCGAGCGAGAGGGAATGGCCGGAATCGGCCACGTCATCTACTATGAGAACCTTCTTGCCCCTCACGTCGGCGTTCAGGGGGTGGATGATGACGGGCTCCTCGCGCTTCTCCCCAACGGACTCGTAATACACGATGGACACGCTCGCCAGGGCCCTGACATCGAGGACATCGCTTATTATCCTCGCCGGCGGGAAGCCCCCTCGGCTGATGGCCACTATCACGTCGGGCTCGAAGCCCGAGCGCCTTATCATCTCCGCCACCTCCTCCGAGAGGCGCTGTATCTCGTCCCAATCGAGGTGCTCGAACTCCATGCCAGGCTCCCCATACGGCCTCGTCCGTACGAGATATAAGGCCTGCTCGGACCCGCCGCCCTCGGAAAAGCTTTATGGGGGAGATGGAGGGAAGGGCCACATAGAGGGAGGCATAGGCGTGGCCAGCAGAGAAGGCGGTTACCAGGTGGTCCTGACGGCCGACAGGACGCTCATGAGCGAGTACGGGGGAGGCATTTTCATGGGCTTCAGCGCCTGCGTCCCGAAGGGCCTCGTCCCGGATCTCGTGTACTTCAACTTCTTCTGCCCGAGCATTAGGGCTGGCCCGAACGGCGAGGCAGAGGTGGCCCCCTGCGGGCTCAGGCGCATAGAAGCAGCCCTGATAGAGTACGGCTTCGACGAGGGGGACGTGATAGTCGCCCACCCGGATTACCTCCACAAGGTCGTAGGCCCGAGGACGAAGGTCCTGGGGATAAACGAGACGGACCCGCTCGGGATAGGGCCCGCCACGACAACCTTCACGGAGCTCTTCGGGGGAGAAGCCTACATGGCCATAAAGTTCAGGGAGATACTCTTCCACCCCCTCGTGCGCAAGCACAGGCCTAAGATAATCGTGGGA
>CAYUYX010000110.1:0-4620 GCA_964449495.1 uncultured Candidatus Bathyarchaeia archaeon | reverse complement strand
GCCTGTCCCTGAGCCTCAGCTTGAAGTAGACGCTCGGGTCCTCCACCACCTCGTAGCCGAGGCCCACCTCCGCATGGCTCAGGCTCGTCTGGCAATACGGGCAATAGGCGACCACGTAGTAGCCCTCGGTGAGGAGCCCCCTCTCCCAGGCGGCCTTCACGTAGGCCCACTCACGCTCGATGTACTCGTCCTTGTACGTCCAGTACGTCTTCTCCGGCGAGTGGTTCATGAATACGCCGAGGAGCCTATCGTGCTTCAGCCACTCCGGGTAGTACTTGGCCAGGGTGCGCTTGCACTCCTCCACGAAGCGCTCGGCCCCCACCTGCTCCAAGAGCTGCCTCTTCCCGCCCCTTATCCCGAGGGCCTTCTCCGCCTCGAGCTCCACGGGCAGGCCCTGGCAATCCCAGCCGGCCCAGAAGGGCATGTAGTAGCCCTTCATGCTCAGCCAACGGTAGTACAGGTCCTTCATGGTCCTGCCACGGGAGTGGCCGACGTGGGGGACGCCGTTCAACGTGGGCGGCCCTTCCACGAAGCCAGCTACGCCCACGTTATCCCTGGCCCTGAGCTCCTCGAGCTTCTCCCTTATGCGGTTTTCCTCCCAGAATCTCCTTACCTCTTCCTCAAATTCCATGGGCCTATAATCAAGGCTCGTCCAATCGGCGTGGGGGTCAGGAGGCGGCCTCTTCCCGCCTAATTTTCCGGCCACCTCTCACCGATGGCACCGCCCCGACGAGGCGCGGGCAGCTTATAAGGCTTCCCCATCACGGCAGCGGTATAGGCAGGATGCACATGGAGAATATGATTATCGGGATGATGAGGGCGACCTTCCGCCCGGGGGAGAGCGCAGATATGCGGTTGAGAGCCCCCGGATGCCTATAGCTGAGGGCCATGAAGAGGGCGAGGAGGGCCATAGGGATGTACCAGCCCCCGTAGAGCCCCGGGAAGAGGAGGCTTAGGAAGATTACGCCAACGGCGGCTACTATGCCGAGGGCCATATGCGCCTTGGGCTTGAGCACGCACCTGGCTATGTGGCCACCATCGAGGGAGCCAGCCGGTATGAGGTTCAGCATGGTAACGAGCATGCCCGTCCAGCCGGCGAAGGCGACCGGATGGAGCCAGATGTGTGCGTCCGGCCCGGCCGGCGGGGAAAGTATGATGCGGGCTATGAGGGAGTAAGCCGGTATGTAGGGGAGCGCCACGCCTATCACGGGGCCTATCACTATCTTGGAGAAGGGGAGCCCTATGAAGGACACGGCCAGGGCGGCTATGAAGCCCGCGAGGGGGCCGGCTAAGCCTATATCGAACAGGGCGTCCCTGTCGGGTGCTGGCGTCTTCTGCTGGATGAAGGCCCCGAAGGTCCCGAAGAGCGTTAGCGGCGGCGGGGCCGGTATGAAGTAGGGGGGCGTAACCCTCACGCCGTGCAGCCTGGCAGCTATCCAGTGGCCGAGCTCGTGCGTGGCCAATATGGCAATCATGGCCCCAACGTACATCAGGGCGCCCATCCAGGGCCCCTCCGGCCAGCCAGATGAGAGGAGCCAGCCGGTGGCGAAGAGGGTTGCGAGCGTCGCTATGAAGAGCACGAGCGGGATGCGGCTCGAGCCGGGCTTGCTCGGCCTGAAGCGGACGGCTCTTATCACGCCGAGGGGCCTCTTGGCCGGGACGTAAATGGGCGCAGTTGGCGAGGCCGGGGGAGCGCTCCTCTCGAGGACGGGCATCCAGCCCTTCCGCATGAGGATGGCCACGAGCTTCCTGAAGGCCGCCTTCGTGTTGTCCGGGAGCTCGACGGTCAGGACGGGGACGCCGTGCCTCAGGTCGGCGTCGAGAACCCTGAAGCCGGCTCTAATCGCCGCTTCCTCGACTGCCCTTAGCCCCTCGTACCACCCGACCGGGTAGAGCTCGGGCTCCTCCACGCCACGTTACCTCGTCAGCGTTATCAGCCCCCTCCTTAATTAAGCCTTGGCCGTGGGAAAAATGATGGAGATAGCGCCCGAGGTGAGGAAGCGCTTCCCCACCCTGAGGGTGGCCGTTGTAGAGGTGTCCGGCGTCTCCGTGAGGTCCACGAGGAAGGGGAGGCCTGAGGGGCTCGAGGGGCTCGTGAGGGAGGGCGTTGAAGAAGTGCGCAGGAAGTACGAGCTCTCCACGCTCAAGGATATCCCCCTCTTCAGGGCCTACAGGGATTTCTTCTGGCGCTTGGGCATCGACCCCACGAAGGATAGGCCGTCGGCCGAGGCGCTGGTGAGGCGTGTCCTCTCCGGCAAGCCCTTCCCGGCCATAAACACCCTCGTGGACGCCTACAACGTGGCCTCCATGCGCTCCGGCATCCCCATAGCCACCTTCGATGCCGACGCCATCGTGGGACCTCGCATAGAACTCCGCTTCGCCAGGGAGGGCGAGGTATTCGTGGGGATAGGCATGACGAAACCCGTTAAGCTCTCGGGGCGCGAGCTCGTGATGGCCGATGGAGAGGGGCCGATAGCCATATACCCCCACAGGGACAGCGATAGGACGAAGGTAACAGAGCGCACGACCCGGGTACTCGTGGTGGCCTGCGGGGCGCCGGGCGTGGGGGCCAGGAAGCTCGTCGAGGCTGCCGAGCTCGCAGCAGAATACATAAAGAGGTTCTGCGGCGGGGCATCAACGCCCGCTCAGGTCATTTAGGCGGGAGGAGGCCGCTCAAGAAGCTCCTCAGGGGCTCCGTCGTGCAGAGGTATGTCAGCTCCACGTCGAGCTCGGGTGCCTGGCCCGAGAGGTCGAGGACCACGTGCCTTTCATCGCCCGATGGCCCGGAGAGCTTGACCACGAGGCTCGGGAAGTATATTGGCCCCTCCTGCTCGATAGGCTCTAAGGCCTCGAGCTGGGCGTCCGCCCGAAGGCCGAGGCGGAAGTTGAGTTCCCTCATGAGGGCCTCCAACTTGGCGTAAGCGTGGCCGAACTGCCTCATCGTCTCCAGGGCCTCTAAGGGCGGGAGGAGGAGCCTCCTGCTCAGGGACAACAGCTCTCTCCCGGCCCGTGAGACCGCTCTGCGCATCCTCGTCCTCGGGCCGACCAGCTCATCGAGCAGGCTGGCCAGGCTCTCCACGACTTGGAGGCCCCTCGTCCTGGGCTCCGGGGCCAGCGCTCGGGCGGGGAGGGGGCTGCGCCTCAGCTCCCTCGATGCGTAAGATGGCTTCATAGAGAGGAGGAGCTCCTTAGGTCCCTCGGCGAGGCCGGCGGAGATGAGGTTTATGGCCGTCTTCCCCGAGCCAGATACGCCTTCTGAGAGCGAGAAGCGGAAGGAAACGATATCGTATGGCCAGTACAGCTCGGCGCTATCGGTTATGCGTTCGAGGAGGCGCTTCCTCACGAGGCCCCTCTTCCTCATCACGGGCTTGAGGATACCCATGAGCTCTTCATCGGAGAAGGCGCATGCTTCTACGGCCCACAAGCCCACCGCCTCACGGGATTATCGCCACCTTGAGGTCCTTCTTCTCCTCCACCAGGCTCCTCATCACGGCGTGTATCTCGCCGAGCCTCCTCCTGCTCGTTATGATGGGCTTGACGGCCACGGCGCCTGAGGCTATCATGGAAAGGGCCACCTCGAACTCCCGGGGGGTTGCGTGGAAGGAGCCGAGGGCCCTTACCTCCCCGTAGTGGAGTAGCTCCGTGCTAATCGAGACGCTCGTGCCCGGGGGACAGCCCCCGAACTCGAGGACGGTCCCGCCCCGCCTCACGAGCTCGAAGGCCTTCTCCCACGTGGCTGGCGTCCCGACGGCCTCTATGACCACGTCTGCGCCGAGGCCGTCTGTCTCAGCCTTCACGACATCGGCCAAGTCCTCCTCCCCAGCATTAACGACCACGTCTGCGCCGACGGATTTGGCTATCCTGAGGCGCTCCTCCACCAAATCGGATATTATGACCTCCACGGCCCCCATGCGCTTTGCGACCTGGGCGTGCAGGATGCCTATCGGCCCCGAGCCTATGATGGCCACCACATCGCCTGGCCCTATGCCAGCCAGCCTGGCCCCGTGGAGGACGCACGCCAGGGGCTCCGCCACGGCCGCTTCCTCGTAGGAGAGGTGCTCTGGCACCCGCTGGGCGTTCACCTCGAGCATGCGCTCGGGCACCTTTATGTACTCGGCGAAGGCCCCCCAGAGCCAGATGCGGCGCTCGCAGAGGTTCTCCTTGCCACGCCTGCAGAAGCGGCAGGTGAGGCAGGGGGCGGAGTTCCCGGCCCTGATGCGGTCCCCCGGCTCCCAGCCCTCCACGCCGGGGCCTACGGCCACCACCTCGCCGGCCCACTCATGGCCGAAGGGGCTCGGGAGCTTCACGACGCCGCTCACGTAGGGCCTCACGAACATCTTCACATCCGTACCGCATGTGGTAGCCGCTCTTATGCGGGCCACGAGCTCGCCCGGGCCTGGCTCCGGCACCGGGCGCCTCTCCAGGCGTAGGTCCCCTGGTCCGTAGAGCACTGCCACGAGCATCTCATCGCCCTCGCCCAGAGCGCACCACCACCTTCAGGCATTCCTTGCTCTCCTTTGCGAGCTTAAAAGCATCAGCTATACGCTCAAGCTCGAACTCGTGCGTTATGAGGCGTTTGAAAAGGCTCTCGTGGGCCGTGAGGAGCCTGAGGGCTATTCT
>CAYUYX010000109.1:0-4661 GCA_964449495.1 uncultured Candidatus Bathyarchaeia archaeon | reverse complement strand
GCATAGGGGTGGCGATAGGGGGGCCGGGCGTCGAGAAGTTCAAGGTCGAGGAGCTCTCCCTGAAGGTGAAGGTGCCAATTTACGCCGTCCTCATAAAGGAGGACGTGAGCGAGGCCATCTCGCCCATGAAGAAGGAGCTCCTCCGCTCCGCCGAGGAGGCCATAGAGCGCGTCAGGAGCCTCGTGGCGGAGGTAACGGAGGAGGGCGATGTGGTTATAATAGTGGGCGTGGGCAACACGATGGGCATAGGGCAGTGAGGTGGTGGATGTGGACAGCTCCATGAGGTCGGTTGTTGGGATGGCCTTCTCCGCCATCGGCCTACTGCTGCTCCTCATCTCCCTTGCGGAGGCCCTCATGGGGGAGGAGACGCTGGCCATGGCCTTCTTCGCCGCATCCCTCGTGCTGACCATAATGTCCTGGCTCGTGATGAGGGGGGTTGCGGCGAGCGCCGTGCCCGTGATAAGGAGCTTCCCCGTCTCGACGGAGATAACATGCCAATCCTGCGGCCTCAGGGAGGTCAGGGCCTTCTCAAGGGGAGACTACATCCTCAAGCACGTTGGGAAATGCCCGAGGTGCGGGGGAGAACGCATAATAACATCTGTATTCAGGGAGGAGGGGGAGAAGGCTACCTCGGAAGAGTCGTTATGATGCATTTGTCCTCGAGGACAACTATGGTGTGCTCGGCCTGGGCAACGGGGCAACCCAGCCTCTCGATGAACACGGGGTAGCCCACGACGGCCCCGCTGGCGAGGAGCTCCCTCCAGGCCCCCTCGTACTTCCCCCTCGGGACCAGCCGCCAGAGCCATCTCTCGGCGAACGGGAGGGTCTTGAAATTCGCCTGGATGTGCCTCAGGAGCTCAAGCGCTCGCCTCTCCCTTGCCTTCGTCTTCGCGAGCCTGAAGATGTTCGTCTCGATGCCCTCGACCACGAAGCCGGCTCCCCATTCCTCCGTGGCGAAGGGCTCTATGGCGTAGGCCTGGCCCGCCTCGAGCCTCTTGAGGGAGTGATGTGCTACGTTGGGTATGGAGATGCCCGCGTGAATGGTGTACCTCGCCAGGTTGTGCCCCGTCAGATTCGATATTGGCTTGCAGCCGTGCCCCCTTATGGTCTTCTCTATGAGAGCCGATATCCTCGATATCCTGACACGGGGCCCCGCTTCCCTTAGGGCCTCCCTCAGGGCGCTCTCGACGGCCCTGACGAGCTTCTCCTTCAGCGGGTCGAGGCAGATGGTGGTGGCGGTATCCGCTATGTAGCCATCCACGTGCACCCCTATATCCACCTTCACGAGCGAGCGGGGCGGGATGACGGTCTCATCGCCCGGCGGGGATGTGTAGTGGGCCGCTATCTCGTTGATGGATATATTACATGGGAAGGCCGGCTCGGCCCCCCTCTTCCTTATGGAGTCCTCTACCCACTCGCAGATGTCTATGAGCTTGACGCCCTCCTCCACCCTCGTCCTGACCTCCTCTCTTACCTCGGCGGCTATCTCCCCCGCCCGGAGGTACTTGTCGAGCACGTCGGGCTCCACGGCTAACCCCAGGCCACGTGCTTTGCCATCTGTTAAAATCATCGGCTCCCCGGAGCGCCCGCTATCATCCTGTCGAGGAAGGCCAGGCGGCGCAGCGTGAAGTCGCTCCAGGAACCCTTATCATACATGTCCTTCAGGTGGGCCAGGGCTATGATGGCGAACGCCTTCCTCGCCTCCCCGAGGTACTCTGCGGCGTTATCCGGGTCCACGAACGGGAAGATGACCCTCAAGCACACCGGTATCGTGTATATGTTGAGCTTGAAATTGGCCGCCACAGAGGCGGCGGCCATACAGCTCTCGTAGGCTCTGGGGCTCCTTCTCCTGAGCTCCGCCAGGGCATCCGGGCCCTTGAGGAAGGCCCTGAGGGCCTCCATGACCGTGTCCCACGAGACGCCCGCCTCTCTGAGCATAGAGCCTATATCCGCCGCGAGTTCACGCCATGCAGCGAAGGCCGTCTTCACGTCGGCGAGCACCTCCCTGGCGTGCATGACCGCTGCCCTCGGGAAGGCCTGGGTGAAGCGAACACGCAGTATCTCCTCCATATCCGTTACGCCCACCGCCCCCTCGCCCATGAAGCGCTTCTTCAGGCCACGACTCAAGCCCATCCTCATGGCTTCCCTCGTCTCCATCCTCGAGGAGATGAAATCGAAGATGCCCTCGAAGAGCCTCTCCACCTCACGTGCGGAAGCCCTATCGCCCTCCATGATTCCTATTCCCCATCCCCATGCTCTTCACGATTATCCCGAGACCCTTATATAAGTCTTAGCACGGCTCTTAGATACCGGTGAGCGCCTTGGCCATCATCCGGTGGCTCGGCCATGCGGCCTTCTCCATCGAGCTCGGGGGCAAGAGGCTGCTAATCGACCCCTGGCTGACGGGCAATCCCTCCTGCCCCGTGAGGCCGGACGAGCTCGGCCACGTGGACCTGGTGTGCGTCAGCCACGACCACGGGGACCACCTCGGGGATGCCTTTGAGATATGCCGTCGAACGGGCGCAAAGCTCGTGTGCGTGTACGAGCTCGGCGTGAGGGCCCAGGAGGAGGGCGTGAAGGCCGAGCAGGTGGTGGGGATGAACGTGGGAGGGTCCGTCGAACTCGAGGGCCTTAGCATAACGCTCGTCCCAGCCATTCACTCTTGCTCATCCGGCGTTCCCGTGGGCTTCGTCGTAAGGGGCGATGGAAAGGCCATTTACCACGCTGGCGACACGGCCCTCTTCAGCGATATGTCCCTAATAGGGCGCCTCTACGGGCCGCTCTACGTGGCCCTCCTCCCGATAGGGATCTATTATACTATGGGCCCCCTCGAGGCAGCGGAAGCGGCGGCGCTCCTCAAGCCCAAGGCCGTGATACCCATGCATTACGCCACGTTCCCCGTGCTCGTCCAGAGCGCGGACGAGTTCGTGAGGCTCGTGCGGGAGAAGAGCCCCGGCGTGGAGGTGGTGGTGCTCAAGCCGGGAGAGACCCACGAGTTCTGAGGAGGGTGGTGCTCGCTCCTCCTTTTTTGCCCCCACTCGCTCTGGGTGGACGAGCTGTCCAGACGCCTCATTCATCAGGGATAAAAGGGGCCCGGAAGCCCCCGTCATGGGTGGGGAGGCGTGGGCAAGAAGGTCCTGATGGCCGTTGTAGCTTCCTCCCTCGTGCTGGCGGTGGTGTTGGGCTTCCTCGTATGGTCCTGGATGGGGCAGGAAGAGGAACCCACCATCTCTCTATGGCCGATAACGGAGGAGCCAAACACCTACATCACGAAGCAGCCCGATGCAGAAGATTTCGTGCCTGTGGGCATTACCTACGAGCTCGACCCAAGCGGCCTGCTCACATATACATCAGACCCGAGGTGGAAGCAATCCTGCTTCATACTCGTGGCCGTCGGCTGGACGGAGGACGGGCAACACACGCTCTTCTACCAAGGCCGCCTCCCCTTCACGGGCGAGGGCGGCTTCAGGCCGAGGATATGTGTAGATGGCGAGTACCTAAGCGACGTGCCGACCTTTAAAGGAGGCATGTATTACCGGCCCGATGGCGTGCCCGAGGAAGGCCTGCCATACCCGACCGTGTACGTGAGGGGCCAGGGCGGCTATGCGGAGGGCATCTCGTACGACGTGGAGGGCCGCAGGTGGATACACATCATAAGGCCCCCGCCCGGCGCCCCGGAGGCCGATAAGCTGGAGCTGCGCCTCGTGGGCCAGGCCCTCGGCGTGCCCTTCTGGATGGGGCCCATGGAGGGGCCCTACATAGTCCACGGCGCCTACAGCAGGGTCAAGGACATAGACATCTGGGGCGGCTTCTGGGTCTCAGGCACCTTCGAGGCCAACCTGACCGTGCCGGGCGAGGGGAGCTACACCTTCAGGGGCCACTTCCTCTTCGATAGGGCGATACACCGCATCTACTACGGTGGCTCGGCGAGCGGGACGGGGCCTATGAGGGGCCCCACGGGCGGCGTCCTGGCCTTCTCATGCATGGTGGTGTTCCACGACGAGTTCTACATCATGATATCGCACAGCGATAACCCGACGCCGGCCGATTTCCCGAGGTTCCAGCACCAGGGCAGGATAAACTTCCCGGGCGAGGGCCTGAGCTTCACGTTTAACGACTTCACGCTGGAGAGCTACGGCAACCCCCTCCAGCCGGATGGCTTCAGGCTCTACGGCCCATTTGAGGGCGGCTACGTGGATCTGACGGGCGATGTGGTGGCGTACTGGCCGCCCAAGGGATGGGGCGTGAACACCGGGACGTGGTGGGACCCGGACGCCAGGCACACGTGGGGCCGGGCCTTCATCAACTGGACAGGCACGGTCCAGCTGGGCGAGAAGACCATAAACGTGTCCGGCGTCATGGGCGTTGGGGAGTTCACGAGGTGCGTTAGCTCCAGCTCGGGGGCCAGCCCCGGGCTCGGCCTTACGAGGGGCCTCGCCGATGGCCATGTTATGCTCATCGAATGGACTATGGCGGCTGAGGCGGGCGTGAAGGAGGAGAGGAGCGCGCAGGCGCCATGAGCCTTTACCGGACATCGTCGGCTCCCCGAGAGCATTACAACGTGCGTCCCGCTCCGCGCCGTGCCGGTTAGCCGTACATGGGCTTGATGGTGGGCCGGCCCGGATTTGAACCGGGGACCTCCTCCTCGTAAGGGAGGCGTC
>CAYUYX010000108.1:0-4680 GCA_964449495.1 uncultured Candidatus Bathyarchaeia archaeon | reverse complement strand
CAAGTCCGGGCCGGCCCACCACGATGTCCTTATCTCGCCAGAGCCTCTCCCCCGGCAGGAGGCATGGGCCCTTGAACTCCGATATAGGCCCCCTCAAGTTCGGGAACGTCCTACCAATCCCGGCTGCGCCCGTCGAGGCGCTCCTGAAGATAGCCGTGAGGAGCGAGGAAGCGGGCTTCGATTCTGTCTGGGCAAGCGACCACCTACTCATGGTGCCAGGGGGCCTCGTCCCCAACGCCCTCTCCCTCCTCCCCGCCGCAGCGGCCTTGACGAAGCGCGTTCTCCTCGGCACGGCCGTGAGCGATGTACACCGCTATCACCCCGCCGTGTTAGCCCAGATGGCGGCCACGATAGACCATATCTCGGGCGGGCGCTTCATCCTCGGCCTTGGGGCCGGGGAAGCCATGAACTTGGACCCCTTCGGCATAGAGCACGATAGGCCCGTGGCGAGGACGGTAGAGGCCATAGGGGTGATGCGCTCTCTCTGGGCAGGCGACGTCTTAGAATGTGAGGGCCTCTTCTGGCGCTTCCAGAGGGCGTCCCTCCAGATAAGGCCCGTTGGGAGCTCGATACCCATCTACCTCGGGGCGAATAGCCCGAGAACGCGTAGGCTGGCCGGTGCGTTAGCCGACGGGTGGCTCCCCACGCCGAGGACGCCCGAGCTCTACAAGAAGCACCTCGGGGATGTGCTGAGGGGGGCGAGGGAGGCCGGGAGGAGCCCTGAAGAGATAGAGAGAGCCATATTCATATACACGGCCGTGGCGGAGGAGGCGGAAGATGCCCACAGAGCCCTCAAGCGCTTCAAGCCCCTCATAATCCATTCTGTCGAGCTCTTGAGGGAAGCTGGCTTCGAGCTCGAGCCCCTCGGGGAGGCGCCAGAACAGCCCCCGCCTTATCACGAGGTCATCCCCGGGACGGCGGGGGAGGAGGCCTTCTGGGCCTTCGGCCGCTCCATACCGCTCGAGGCGGCCGTCGAGTTCTCCATATCCGGGACGGTGGATGACTGCATGAGGCGCATAGAGGAGTTCGCCCGCTCCGGCGTCGAGCACTTCGTCCTCGTGAACGTGGGGCCAGATGCCAAGCGCACGTTCGAGGCCTACGCCAGGCACATAATCCCGTACTTCAGGGAGGCCGCTGGGCGATGAGGGAGAAGAGGGCCCCCCTCAGGGTCATCTTAGACTCCAACTTCCTCTTCCTCCCCGCCCAATTCGGCATAGACATCCTCGAGGCCATAGGGGACCTCTTGTGCAGGCGGGTCGAGCTCGTCCTCCCCTCGCCCGTCTTCGAGGAGGTTGTCCGTGTGGCGAGGCGCATGAGGGGGCCGGAGCGGGTGGCTCTTGAGCTGGCTAAGAAATGCAATATCGTGCCAGTGGAGCGCCTCCCCGGGGAATCGATAGATGACCTAATCGTTCGCCTCGCCCGGGAGTGGCGTTGTCCAGTGGCCACCAACGACGCCCGCCTCAGGAAGCGCCTGCGCTCGCTCGGGCTGCCCGTCATATATCTCCGGGGTCTCGGCAAGCTCGAACTCGAGGGCGAGGTCTGAGCACCGCTCAGCTTAAATAGGGGGGCCTGCGGCCTTCTACGGGCGGGGGATAGCCCACGTTCAAATTAGTGGAGATAGAGGACGTGATAAGGATACCGCCCGATAAGTTCGGGGAAGCGTTAGATGAGGTAGCGCTCGAGGAACTAAAGCGCATGTACGTGGACCTCCACGACGACGAGCTCGGCTGCGTCATCGCCGTCCTCGACGCCGACGTGGACCCGGTGGGCAAGCTCATCCCCGGGGATGGGGCGAGCTACAACAAGGTGCGCTTCACCCTCCTCACCTTCAAGCCGGAGCCCCAGGAGATAGTAGAGGGCGACGTGGTAACCGTCATGGAGTTCGGGGCCTTCGTCAGGATAGGCCCTATAGACGCCCTCCTCCACAAATCGCAGATAATGGACGATTACGTGGTATTCGATAGGCGGGGCGGCATGTTCGTCGGCAAGCAATCGGGCAGGAAGCTCGGGGAAGGCGACCACGTGAGGGTGAGGGTTACCGCCATATCGTTCAAGCGTGAGTCCTCCCTCCCTAAGGTGGCCGTTACGGCTCGCCAGCCCCTCCTGGGCAAGCTCGAATGGATAAGGGCGGAGGCCCTGTCGGAGGAAGAGGAGGCCGAGGTGGAGGAGGGCTCCTGAATTGGTCGAGCGGGCCTGCCGTGAGTGCAAGATGATAACCACGAGGAGCAGGTGCCCCAACTGCGGGAGCGATAGGCTCAGCAAGGACTTCACGGGCATAATAATCGTCATGGACGTGGAGGGCTCCCAGCTCGCGAAGCTCATGGGCATAGAAAAGCCCGGGATGTACGCCCTGAGGGTGAGGTGAGCTGCGCTCCCCCCTCGTCCTCACGCCAGAGCTCAGGGAGGGGCTCAAGAAGCCCCTCGGGGAGCTCATAGAGGGGAAGCCAGGAGAGGTTTTCACACGTATAGCTTCCCTCGTGGCCTCCGGGCGCAAGCTCATAACCGTCGGAGATGTCGTTACGGCCAACGCCCTGAGATTTGGCCTAAGGCCCTGGGCCGCTATAGTAGATGGAAGGGCCATGAGGAAGCCCCTCCCCAACGCCCTCAAGGCCCCCTGGCGCAGGAGGCTCGTGCTAAGAAATCCCCCGGGCACGATAAGCGATGAGGCCTGGGCCATCGTGGGGAGCGCCGTCCGTGAGGGCGATACGCTCGTCCTCGTGGACGGCGAGGAAGACCTGCTCGCCCTCCTGGCCATAGCTCTTGGGCCAGAGGGGGCCATAGTCATTTACGGGCAGCCCGGGAGGGGCGTTGTGCTCGTGGAGGTAGGTGAAGATTCCAAGAAGAGCGTCAGAGACATCATAAAGAAGATGAAGAGAGCGTTATGACGTGCGGGGAAGCCCTTCCTCCCCATCTTTATAAGGACGGGGCCCGGTAAGTCCCTGCCTTGCCGAGGGCCCTCCAGAAAGCGGTATCCGGGGCCGCCGAACTCCTCCGGGGGAACTTCCTGATCCTCATGGTTACCTGGGTCCTCATGAGGATGGCCCTCAGGACGGCCCTACCCTACGAGGCGCTCTTCATCCGGGCCCTCGGGGCAGACGAGACCGTGATAGGCCTGATGATGAGCGCTTATCAGGCCGTCCTCTGCCTGAGCATCATCCCGGGCTCATACATAGCGGACAGGTGGGGGAGGAAGCGCATAACAGCGGTGATGACGACGGGCCTCGGCCTCTCCTACTTATTCTACTGCTTTGCGCCGAGCTGGCACCTCATCCTCGCCGGGATGCTCGTCGCCGCCGTCTGCCGTGTCTACGGCCCCGCCCTCTCGGCCATAACGGCCGATTCCATCCCGCCCGGCAGGAGGGGGATGGGCTACTCCATGACGAGGGTGCTGCCTGACGCCCTCGCCCTTGCCTCCCCGCTAATCGGCGCCTTCCTGATTGAGGAGTTCGGTCTCGTAGATGGCCTCCGCATAGCCTACGCAGCTATAGTGGTCGTCTTCCTCATATGCGCCCTGCTGAGGCTCCTCTTCCTGAAGGAGACCGTTAAGCCAAGCCGCCCCGGCGGGGGGATAAGAGGGGTTTATGCGGAGGCCGTCAGGGACCTCGTAATAACCGTGAGGGAGGCCCCGAGGCCCTTGAAGGCCCTGTTATTCGCCCCCCTCCTCATCATCCCCCTCACGAATGGCCTGTGGACGTTCATCCCCCTCTTCGTCATCGATTTCTCCGGCCTGACGGAGGCGGAGTGGGGCCTGATAAGCACCGTGCGCGTGGCTGTGGGCCTCTCGACGGGCCTCATCCTCGGGGACCTCGTGGACAGGCTGAACAGGAAGAACGTGCTCGTGGTCTCCTACCTGGCCAGGTCCGTCCTAATGGGCCTTCTCGTGTTCTCCAGGGGCTTCGTCCAGATACTCATCATAATGGTATTCTTCGAGTTCCTCGTGGGCCTCAGCTTCCCGGCCATAAGCTCCCTCCTGGCCGACCTCACGCCCAGGCAGATGAGGGGGCGTGTCCTCGGGGCGAGGATGCTCCTCGTCAACATCGTGAGCATCCCCATGCCCACCCTCGTGGGCTTCCTCTACCAATACGTGAGCCCGAGGCTCCCCTTCTTCGCCGCCTGCGCCCTCTCCGCCGCATCAGCCCTGGCCCTCGCCCTGGCGGCGGAGGAGCCCCTGGAGAAAGAGGCATGAGCACGTGCTCCCTAAGGTTAAAAAGCGGCCCCCCGCCAGGCGTGTGGAGGCGGCATGGAGCTGAGGAACATAACGTATCGGTATAACCCGTTGCTCGAGCGCAAGGAGGTGTACTTGGAAATCGACCACTCCAGCGAGGGCTCTACCCCGAGCCGCATAGCCGTCAGAGATGCCTTGGCCGAGCACTTCGGCGTCGACCCCGCCTGCGTGGTGGTGAGGAAGGTTGAGACCATGACGGGCACCATGCTGGCGAGGGTGGAGGCGCACATATACGATAGGCCTGAGACGGCCCGCCTCATCGAGCCAGAGCACATATTGAGGAAGAACGAGCTCCTGCCGGAGGAGGGGAAAGCCCATGCCTAAGGCCTCCGGGCCCCGGGAGAAAGGGGTTTGGACGTACTACAAGGTCGAGGGAGATAAGCTCGTCCGACTTCGCCCCTTCTGCGAGCGCTGTGGCCCAGGCGTCTTCATGGCCGACCACGGGGACCGCTGGC
>CAYUYX010000107.1:0-4698 GCA_964449495.1 uncultured Candidatus Bathyarchaeia archaeon | reverse complement strand
CTTCCTCGAGCTCCTCGTGATAATGGTGGTCTTCAGCCTCGGGGGAGCCCTCTTCGGCCCAGCCCATCAGGCGCTCGTGGCCGATTTGACGCCGAGGGATATGAGGGGGAGGGTGATGGGGGCCATAGGGAACCTCAACATCGTGGCAGCGGCGGCCGCATCCGCCGTGGCGGGCTTCCTGTACGACATGGACCCGAGGTGCCCCTTCATCACGTGCATCGGCCTAAGCCTCCTCACTCTATCCCTCATCCTCCTCTTCATAAGGGAGCCGGAGAGAAAGAGGGAATGAGCTCAGACGGGGCCTTGGGAAGCTGGCTACTCGGCTTTGGCGAGGACAAGGCCGATGCCCACGAGGAGGAGCACGACGCCGAGGGCGGTGAATATCATCCATGCGCTGTTGAGGACCTCGATTGCCGATAGGGAGTAGTGGATGGCGAGGGCGCCTATGACGATGAGCAGGAGACCCATGAGCTTCTCAACTATTGCGAGCCCGGCTGGCCTCTCGAGCCTGCTCATGGCCGGACGCCCTTCTCAGCGCCTCACTCACCCTTGAACTCCGGCTTGCGCTTGGACATGAAGGCCTCTATGCCCTCGCGCATGTCCCTCGTGGTGAATATGACGCCGAAGCTCGTGGCCTCGAGGCGCTGGCCTATGTCGAGCGGGACCTGGGTCCCGAAGTTCAAGAGCATCTTGGCGTACCTTAGGGCTACCGGGGGCCCCTCGCACAGCCTCTTGGCGAAGGCCCTCGCCTCCGAACGGAGCTCCTCGAAGGGGACCACCTTGTTCACAAGGCCTATCTTCAGGGCCTCCTCGGCCGGTATGCGGTCCCCCAGCATTATGAGCTCCTTGGCCCTCGCCAAGCCCACGAGACGCACCATGCGCTGGGTAGCGCCCCAGCCAGGGATTATGCCGAGCCTTATCTCCGGGTTCCCGAGCTCTGCGTGCTCGGCCGCTATCCTGAAATCGCAGGCCATGGCGAGCTCAAGGCCCCCGCCGAGACAGTAACCGTTTATGGCCGCTATGACGGGCTTAGACATGCGCTCTATCTTGCTGAAGACCTCCTGGCCGAGCCTTGAGGCCTCGACGGCCTCAGCGGGCTTCAGCCTCGGGAACATGGTTATGTCGGCCCCTGCGCTGAAGGCCCTATCCCCCTCCCCGATTATTATCACGCAGCGGACGCCCGGGTCCTCCTCGGCCCTGTCGAGCGCCTCAGATAGCTCACGAACCATCGTCTCGTTGAAGGCGTTGAGCCTATGGGGCCTGTTGAGGGTTATCCACAGGATGTCCTCGTCCCTCTCGAGCTTTATGGTCTCGTACTCCGCCGCCATTTCCCGGCACCGCAGCCCCGGCGGCCCGCAGAGCTTATAATGGTTAGGGGTTGAGGCGCTCCTCCGTGGCCCGCGAAGAGGCCCGGCGACGCTCAGGAGCCCACGAGTTCCTCGAGGTAGCTCGGGAGCTCGTTGGAGACCCCGGTCTGGGGGTCCATGAAGACGCGGAGGCAGCTCAGCAGAGCCCTCGAGCCCCTGGCCCGCCTGGTGGAGAAGCTTTTCGGGAGGGAGGTGAGCCCTTGTCCCAAGGAGCCACATGCATATTTATCCCCCCGGGGCTCAGGTCTGCCCGAGGGCCCCGGACATGGCTGCCCCTGGCTTTGACGAGCTGAAGCGCCAGGCCTTCAGGGACATGGTGAAGCGTGCTTATAGGGCCCTGAGGGCCGAGGGGGTGAAGGACAGGCAGATGTGCGATGGCCAGATATTCATGTGGCTTCACGATGCCTACGGATTCAGGGCCAGCCGGGCGGATTTCAAGCGCATGCTCATCGAGGCGGCCGAGGAGGACCCGGACATCGAGGTCAAGCGCGATAAGAGCGGGATAATCTACGTGAAGGTAAGGCCGAGCAGGATGGGCCAGCACTCTTAAATGAGGACGGGGACAACCCCAGGCCCCAAAGGAGAGGGCGTGAGAGCATGAGCAGGCCGCATATCGGCGTCCTCACGACCTACGAGGAGCGCATCCCCGAGGAGGTGAGGCAGATGGCCTACGAGCTCGGGCGCGAGCTGGCCAGGAGGGGCTACATCGTCATCACCGGCGGCGATGGAGGCCTCATGAGGGATGTGGCGAGGGGCGTCGTCGAGGCCGGGGGGATATCCGTTGGCGTGCTCTCCCACGAGCTCGCCAGGGTGCCGGAGGGCCACCCCCTCCACAACCCCTACCTGACGGTCTGCGTGAGGGCGGAGATGAGCTACGAGGGGCGGAGCTCGATAGTCGTGGCGAGCAGCGATGTGGTCATCGTCCTGGCGGGAGGCGTGGGCACGCTCGTGGAGGTCGCCATGGCGTACAGCATGGGGAAGCCCATCGTCGTCTTGGAGGGCTCGGGCCTCCTGGCCGATAGGCTGAGGGAGATGTTCCCGGACGGGTACATCGACCACAGGCGCATAGTGAGGCTCAGGTTCGTTGGCTCCGTGAGGGAGGCCGTCGAAGCCGTGGAGGAAATCCTCGGGAAGCAGGGGGCCGGGGCCTGAGCTCATCGGCAGGCATCACAGATGTGGATGTGCTCTCGCACGGCTATTGCGGAGCCCCCATAGACCTTTTGGAGGTTCTCGAGCGTGAGCACTTCCTCCGGTGGCCCGACGAGGTAGAAGGCTCTGTTGAGCAGTATGACGGCCCTCGTGTAGGGGAGCAGGGGCGTGGGGTCGTGGCTCGTTATAAGTATGAGCTTCCCGCCCGCCACGGCCCCGATGTAATCCGCCAGGTCGGAGCGCCCGAGGGGGTCAACCGACGAGAAGGGCTCGTCCATCATGAGTATCGGCGGGTCATGCACGAGGGCCCTCGCTATGAGGACCCTCTGCCTCTGGCCGCCCGAGAGCTCCCATAGGCTCTTGTGCCACACCTCCGGCGGGAGCTCTACCACCTCAAGCGCTCTTGAAACCGTCTCTTTGGCGCCCTTCCCGATGAAGAGCCTCGGCCAACGGCGCTTGTGGAGCAGGTAGGAGCCCATCACGAGCTCCCAGGCCGTTACGGGGTAGTGCTGCTCGGGCGCGAACTCCTGGGGGACATAGCCCACGAACGCGCTCGCCTCCTCGGGCTTGCCCGTCGTATCCTCCCCGTTGATGAGGACTCGCCCCCTCACGGGCTTTATCAGGCCCAAAAGGGCCTTGAGGAGCGTCGTCTTCCCGGAGCCGTTGGGCCCGAGCACCTGGACGAGGCCAGGTCCCCTGAAGCGGAAGCTCAGGTTCTCGAGCACGATTTCGCCCGGGTAACCGGCCGTAAGGCCCTCGCAGGCGAGCTCCACGTCCATGCCACCTAAGAGGCGGCGCCCCGATATTAAAGCTTAATAAGCAGTGATGGCATGAGAAGCCCGCCTTGTGGGGACCATGCAACACGCAATCCCTATCCCGGATGGCCTTCCTACTGCTCTTAGTCTTCTCCGCTCCCATCGCCTCCGTCTCGCCCGGCTCGGGAGGCCTTCTCGTCATCGTAACCTTCCCGAGCCTCGTCCATGACCTCGAGCTCATCTTAGCCCCCGATGACGAGGTGCTCTCCCTCGTCCCGCCCGGCGCAGACCCCCACGATTACCAGCTAACGCCCTATGATATGGAGCTGCTGAGGCGAGCCGACCTGATAGTCTCGACGGCCCACACCTCCTTCGAGGCCGAGATAAGGCGTTTGCACGATGAGGGAGAGCTCGAGGGGGCGCTCGTGGAGATACCGGATGTACCGGGCATCAAGCTCCTCCAGAACCCGGCCACGGGCCAGCCGAACTACCACATGCCCATTTACGACCCGGACAACTACATCTCCTTCGTCCTCTACGTGCGGGGCCTCCTCGTGGGCCTCAGGCCGGAGAAAGCCGATTACTATCGGGAGAGAAGCCGGGCCATCCTGGCGGCGATAAACGAGCTCGTCTCCAATTCCCCAAAGCTGAACGCAAGGGCCGCTGCCGATATGCCCGTCGTACAGTACGCCGTCTGCTGGCTCGGGGTAGAAATCACCTTCCTGCTCGTGAAGGAGCACGGGGTCCCGGCTACCCCGACTGATGTGCTTGAGCTCGAGGAAGCGGCGAGCGAGGGACTCATCGAGCTCGTCGTCGTGAGCGAGCCCGTCGAGGCAAGCGCATCGGAATGCCTGGAGGAAATCGCGGAGGAGAACGGCATACCCGTCCTCTACGTCCCGTCCCCCCTCTCCCCGGCCAGCATCCTCGAGAAGCTGTCCCTCATATCCCAGCGGGCCGAGCTGCTCAGCTTGTCGGGGAAGCCGAGCTCGAGAGAAGGCGCCTGGTGGAGAACAGGCTTAATCCTTGCTGCTGCAACCGCCCTCGCCCTCTTAATCGCCCTATCCGCTGCTGTCGCCCTCTACACGAGGGGCTGAGGAGGTGCTGGACGTGGGCTCGTGGAAGAAGGCGGGTTTCGCCCTCCTCGTGGCCTCCCTCCCCGCTATAGCCTTCTTCCTGTCCATGGCCTTCGAGCCCAGGTGGGTCGCCGTCGTGGTGGCCGCTGCCCTCGCCTACGGCTTCATGAGCCCCGTGGTGGCGGCGAGGCGCCTCTACTTTCTGGCCGGTGCCTCGGCTCACTCCGCCCTCCTCGCAGCCGTCATCGCAATCCCCCTTTCCGCATGGGCGAGCCCCCTTGGGGAGCCCGGCTGGGCCATCCTCGTCGGATTGGCCCTCATGTACGTCGTGGGCTACATGGTCCACAGGGGGGT
>CAYUYX010000106.1:0-4719 GCA_964449495.1 uncultured Candidatus Bathyarchaeia archaeon | reverse complement strand
CCGTGGAGGAGCTCGGCCTCAAGAGGCCGGCTTACAGGGAGGTCAGGCTGACGGGCATAAGGCGCCTGACGGCCGAGAAGATGAGCCTCGCATGGAGGGCGCCCCACGCAAGCCTCACGGTCCAGGTGGATATGGAGGCGGCGGAGGCCCTGAGGGCCCGCCTCGAGGCGGAGGAGGGCATCAGGGTCCCCTACGATGCGATATTCATAAGGGCCGTCGCCCTTGCGCTCAGGGAGCACGAGGAGCTGAACGCCACCTTCGAGGGGGGCGTCGTGAGGGTCCACGAGGGGGTAAACGTCTGCTTCGCCGTGGACACGCCGAGGGGGCTCGTAACGCCCGTGATAAGGGAGGCGGACAAGAAGAGCCTCGCCCAGGTGGGCCTCGAGGTCCGGGAGCTTGCGGAGAGGGCCCGCTCCGGCGAGCTCAAGATGGAGGACGTGAGGGGAGGGACGTTCACCATAACCAACTTAGGCGTGTTCGACATAGATGCCTTCACCCCCATAGTGAACCATCCGCAGGTGGCCATCCTGGCCTTCGGGAAGGTGGCCGAGCGCCCTGTCGTGAGAGACGGGCGTGTCGAGGCTCGCAGGACTGCCTGGGTAACCCTCTCCTTCGACCACAGGGCCGTCGACGGCGGGCCAGCGGCCAGGTTCCTCAGGACCGTGAAGGAGCTCTTAGAAAACCCGGAGGCCCTGAGAGGAAGCTGATGACGCTGCGCTTACGCCTCCTCGAGACGGCCTGGCGGGACACGGAGCTCAACCTGGCCTTGGAATGGGCCCTCGTGGAGGCCGTGGGCTCAGGCCAATCCCCGAGCACCCTCAGGCTCTGGACGAACGGGCCCTGCGTGGTCGTGGGGCGCTCCGGGCGCTCGCTTGCCGAGGTGAGGCTCGAGGCATGCAGGAAGCTCGGTCTTCCTGTCCTGAGGAGGCCGACCGCAGGAGGGGCCGTTTATCACGATGAGGGAAACCTGAACTGGACGGTCGCCATCCGGAAAGCCGAGCTCCCGAGGCCCATGTGGCCAGATGAGCTTGAGCGTAGAGCGTCGGGCGCCCTCATCGGGCTATTGGGCGAGTTCGGCCTGGGCGGGCATCACGAGGCGAGGAAGGGCGTCTTCGTGGGGGGACGCAAGGTATCCGGCATGGCCATGTACGTGGGCCGCCGGGCCGTGATGGTGCACGGGACCCTCCTCGTGAACTCGGACCTGAGCGCCCTAAGGGCAGCCCTGAGGTGCAAGTTCGAGGTGGCGAACCTCTCCGAGCTGGCGGGCTCGGGGCTCGACCCCTGGGCAGATGTGGCGCTCCCCCTGGCCGAGCACCTCGCCCGGGCCTTCGGGGCCCATCTGGCGGAGGGGCGGATTGCGCAGGAGGAACGGGCTCTGGCCGAGGGGCTCAGGCCCATGACGAGGGTGGGGCAGCTCGCAGGGAGCTGAGGAGGGCGTTTTCGCCTGGCGAGGGGGCTTAGCTCGGAAGGCAAATAAGGCCCGAGAGGCCCGGAGGTGCGGGTGGAGGGCGGATGAAGAAGGCCATCCTTGTGATAGACGTGCTGAACGATTTCGTGAAGCCGGGGGGCTCGCTCAGGGTGGAGAGGGCCGAGCGCATCATCCCGAGGCTCAGAGCGCTCCTGGAATGGGCCCGCAGAAGGGGCATCCCCGTCATCTACGCCTGCGATGCGCACAGGAAGGGCGTGGATGCCGAGCTGAGGCTCTGGGGGGACCACGCCATAGAGGGGACGTGGGGCGCCCAGGTGGTGGAGGAGCTCGAGCCCAAGGAGAACGACTTCGTGGTGAAGAAGCGCCGCTACAGCGCTTTCTTCGGCACCGACCTGGACCTCCTGCTCCGCGAGCTCGGCGTCAGCACGCTCATCCTCACGGGCCTCGTAACGAGCGTGTGCGTCCAGCACACCGCAGCCGATGCGTACTTCAGGGGCTACGAGCTCATCGTGGTCCGGGATTGCTGCGAGGCCCTCTCGGAGGAAGACCACGAGAGAGCCCTCGATTACATGAGGAGGGTCTACGGCGCCCGCATAATGGCCTCGGAGGAGCTCATGGCCTCCTCGAGCGATTAGGCCCGACGGCGCCCGTGATAAGTTATATGCTGGCCCGTGCCAGGGGCCTGGGGTGCGGGCATGGCCGATAAACGCCTCTTCCACGTGGCAACGGACGAGGAGATAAAGAGCGGGGAGGCCACCGACATATATTTCGTGCGGACGAGGCGCATCCTCGAGGCAAGGGGCCTCCTGGACGTTCGGGTGGTAGCGGAGGTAACGCCCGGGGAGCTGCCCGAGCGATGGCCCTGGGCCGTTCTCTGCGGCGTGGAAGAAGTGGCCAGGCTCTTCGAGGGCGTCCCCGTAGATGTCTATTGCATGCCCGAGGGGACGATCTTCCGCCACACGGACTACAGGGGCATAAGGGAGCCCGTGCTCTTCATAGAAGGCCCGTACGGGCACTTCTGCGTGCTCGAGACCCCCATGCTCGGCCTCCTCTGCCAGGCCTCCGGCGTCGCCACGAAGGCGGCCCGCGTGAAGAAGGCCGCTGGAGATTGCCTTGTCGTGGCCTTCGGGACGAGGCGCATGCACCCCGCTATTGCGCCCATGCTCGACCGGGCGGCCTACATAGGGGGCTTAGACGCCGTCTCCAACGTGGTGGGGGCCAAGCTGATAGGCCAGAAGCCGGTCGGGACGATGCCGCACGCCCTAATAATCGTGATGGGCGACCAGGTGGAGGCCTGGAGGGCCTTCGACGAGGTGATAGAGCCCGAGGTGCCCAGGGTGGCCCTCGTGGATACCTATTACGATGAGAAGGTGGAGGCCGTCATGGCGGCGGAGGCCCTTGGCGAGAGGCTCTTCGCCGTAAGGCTCGATACGCCTGGTTCGAGGCGTGGGGATTTCGCAGAGATAATCCGGGAGGTCCGCTGGGAGCTCGACGTGAGGGGGTATAAGCACGTGAAGATTTTCGTGTCCGGGGGCCTCAACGAGTACAACATCCCCGAGCTTAGGGCGGCTGGGGCCGAGGCCTTCGGGGTAGGGACTTCCATAAGCAACGCCCCCGTCGTGGACTTCGCCATGGACATAGTGGAGGTGAAGGGGCGCCCATGTGCGAAGAGGGGGAAGCTCGGGGGCAAGAAGCAGGTCTGGCGCTGTCCCGAGTGCCTCGTGGACATCGTGAGGCCCTTTGGGGCAGAGGCGCCGGAATGCCCGAGGTGCGGGGGAAAGATGGAGGGCATGCTCAGGCCCCTCATCGAGGGGGGGCGGGTAGCGGCGAAGCTCCCGAGCCCGAGCGATATAAGGGCTTATGTGCTCAAACAGCTCGAGAAGCTCGATATCTGAGGGGGACGAGGGCCTAAGAGGCGAGGGCCAGCCTGAGGAGCTCGGAGGCTATCCTATCCGCTGAGAAGCGCCGGATGACCTGCCTCGCCCTATCGAGGGCCTCTTGCACGATATCATCGCCGACCAGAACGCCCCTAAGCTTCTCCTTCAGCTCCTCCGGAGCCCCGTACTTGATGACGAAGCCATCGTAGGGCGTGAAGAAGTTGTTATCTGAGCACACGATGGGCCTCATGGCCCCGAGGCAGAGGTGGACGGTGCTCGAGACGGGCACGTAGGGCGCTGGCCTCCGGTGGAGCAGCACGGCGTCGGAGGCGTGGAGGTACCTGTACAGCCTATCCGGCGGGGGGGCCTCCCGCCTTATCTCCACGAAATCGTACTTGTCCTTCAGCGCCCTCGATTCCCTCAGGGCTTCCTCGTGCTTCGCCAGAATGAGGAGCGTGAAATCGAACTCCCTTGCAAGCTCGGATAGCACGGGCATGACGGGCCACAGGTGGCTGGCCCTCATCCCGAACGTCAGCACCAGGGCCCGGTCGTCCGGGAGGCCGAGGGCATCTCTCGCCCCCGCCTTATCGCCCTCGCAGACGGGGTGAAACGGATAGGGGATTATCCTGATGCGCCTCGCCCTGATGGAACGCCCATAGAGGGCCATGTAGCGCTCGTCGAAGAGGGTTGCGGCATCCCACTCGAGCTCGTAGAAGCGCCTGTTCTCCGGGACGACGCCCTCGTGCATTATGGCCACCACGGGCCCCTTCTCCCTCAGGCTATCGAATATCCTGGATAAGGCGCTGAGGGGCGTTGAGCACGGTTTCTCCACGAAGAGAACATCGAATTCCTCTTCCAAGAAGGGCTCCGGGTCGAAGAAGAGGCCGAGGGGGGCGTCGTCCTTCACCCTATCCCCGTACCGGTACATCTCCCAGCAGCGCCTGACGAAGGGCTCATCTGGCCTGTCGAGCGGGACCCGCCCCTTCGGCCTCTCATCCCTGGATGCGAAGACCACGAGCTCGTGCCCCTGGCTAAGCCAGGCGGAGCCCACCAGCCACGCATGGATGGCTACCCCGCAGCAATCGTTCCAAGGGCTCATCAGAGCTATCCTCATTTCTCCTCATTACCCCCTTTCGAGAGGTGGGGGGTAACGGCCGGGGCCTTGCTATTAAGCGTTTCGCCCGCTTCCACATGGGCTATGCGGTCCTCCGGCCCGGGGCCCTAAATCCTGAGTAACCGATAGCTCCCGTAGGAAAGCCCCGATTAATCCGAGGCTGCTCCCGTGAGCACGAGGCCGCTGGAGACTACATGCCAATCGCTGCCCGAGTCGTCTGCGACCGCCCCTCCACGATGCTCATGTGGCGGCCCCGGGGGGATTTGAACCCCCGACACCCGGCTTAGGAGGCCGGCGCG
>CAYUYX010000105.1:4279-4797 GCA_964449495.1 uncultured Candidatus Bathyarchaeia archaeon | reverse complement strand
GCCTAATCGCAGCGGCCTTCAACGGCCCCCGCCATATCACGGGCGTCTCCTCATCGGGCAGGAGGAAGTCCATGGAGACGACCCGCACGCCGAGGGGGCCCACGACGGGGAAGATGCCAGGCGGCCCGGCTATGAGCCTCGAGCCGGAGAGCCCGAGCATCTTGGGCACGCAGGGGCCCGTGATGTCCGCATCGAGGATGCCCACCTCGTGGCCCCTCATGGCCAGGGCGACGGCGAGGTTGACGGCCACCATCGTCTTGCCCACGCCCCCCTTCCCGCTTATCACCACGAGCTTGTGCTTCACCCTCGCCATCTTGTTCCTCAGGCGCTCGAGCTCCTGCCTGAGGGCTCTGGCCCTCTCGTCCTCGCACGTCTCACGGGATGGGCAGGAAGCGCATTCCCCGGAGCAGCTCTCCTCTGCCCCCATACCCGGCCACCGTGTTAGGCCAGCCTAATAGTATTTACGGTTTTCCATATGCGGTTCCCGCCCGAAGCGGGGGCGGGCGTCGGGGGAGGAC
>CAYUYX010000105.1:0-4269 GCA_964449495.1 uncultured Candidatus Bathyarchaeia archaeon | reverse complement strand
GGCTCGGGCCGGGAGATGGAGGGAAGCGATGCCTAAGGGGCCGATGCCCCGAGCATCTTCTTGAGGGCCTCCACGTTCTCCGAGGCGAGCTTCAGGATGGCGTCTCCGAGGGCCTCCCTATCGAACGAGGCGAGGCCGAGGAGGGCTGCTACCTCGGATATTATGTCCCTACGCCCGGCCCCTCGGGCCAGGGAGGCCAACTCGGACGCAAGCTCCTCAAGACGCTCGCTCCTGAAGCCCACGCCATCGTAAACCGTTATGCCGGAGCGCTCGAGCTCGTCCCTGACGTCCTCCGGCACGGGCGCCCTCGATACGAGGGCCATGTGCTCCGGCCTGTAGACGCTCCGGTAGAGCCGGACGAGCTGGGGCTCCCTGAGCCTCATGGAGCGCTCCTCCCTCAACATCCTTATCACGTCCCTCTTCCTCACGCCCATGGCCGTAGCCAGGCCATCCCAGAGGCCCCTCAGCCACAGGGCCCTCCACTCCTCGGCCGAGAGAGGCCTCGAGAGCTGGCCCTTCAGGTCCCTGACGCGCACGTACCAATCCGGGAGCTCCTTGCACTCCACTATGAAGTCCGGCCTCCTAACCGGCGGGTCGCTGGCGAGGTCCACGATGTCCATTACGACGCCCCCGTACACCATCATGTCCGGCCTGAGGGCCACGTAGAGCTTCCACGCCCTCTCCAGGTCGTGCGAGTCCCCCCAGGCGATGGGCCTTGGGACCTCGATGAAGAAGCTTAGACAGCCCCTCCCGGCCAGCTCGAGAACGCAGTTCGGGGGGATGCGGCCGAGCCTTTGGCGCCCGCTCCTCTCGACGGCGAGCACGCCGTGCTCGGGGTGGAGGAGCCTCGAGCCCTCGGCCCGGGATGCGAGGAGGTGGAGGAGCGCGAGGAAGACCCACGTCTGGTATATGGAGCGCATGTTTGTGCGGAGCGATGTCCTGAGGGCCGCAGATGCCCTCCGCTCGAACTCGTCCGGCCCTATCTTGTTGGCGAGGAGGTCGAACGTGTAGACGAAAATCTTCTTCTTGAGGTGGGCCAGCGGGTCCGATACGAAGCTCCCGAGCTCGCGGGTGTAGAGGACGCCGCTCAGCCCGAGGTCCTCGCAGAGGGCTTTAACGCACCTCTCCAGCTCGCCTATCCACCTCCTCGCCCTCCCAAGCTCCTCCTCCCCGATGGTGGACAGGACGAAGCGCTCCCTCAGCGCATCCGTGGCCCTCAGGAAGAGCTCCCGCTTCCCGGGCCCGAGGTCTATCACGTGCTTCTCCCCGAGGCCGAGCCTGGACCGGAGGCCCTCGTATAGCTCCATCCAATCCTCGGCCATCGGGGCATGCTGGGCCGATGGAGGATATTAAGGCATCGCCAGCAACACGAGGCCCCCGACGGCGAAAGGCTTATCTCCCCATATAGCGCCCCATGGGATGGCCCCGGTAGCTCAGCCTGGGAGAGCGCCCGGCTGAAGACCGGGTTGTCGTGGGTTCAAGTCCCACCCGGGGCACCACCCCTCCGGGCCCTTCCCATAGCTGCTTCCCGGCAACGCTTATAACCCGTGCCATGACGGCTCGCCGAACCCCGGGGCGTGGGAGACGGTGAGCTCGGCGCAAGCTCAGGCCCAGCTGGAGAGGCAGTTCGTCTCGGCCGATATCGCTAAGTGCATAGGCTGCGGGCTCTGCGAGCTCGCATGTGTTATCCAGAACGAGAGGAGCTTGAACGTCGCTAAATCGAGGATAAAGGTCATCCACATGACCCCCCTGGCCTGCACGGCCGTGGCCTGTCGCTTCTGCGAGGACGCCCCCTGCGTCCGGGCTTGCCCGAGGAACGCCCTGAGCCAATCGGAGCAGACGGGCGTCATCCTCGTGGACGACGAGCGCTGCGACCTCTGCGGCTGGTGTGTGGAGGCCTGCCCCTACGGCGCCATAGTCGTTGACCCCGAGAGGAACACCGTGTTGATATGCGACCTCTGCGGCGAGGAAGAGCCGAAGTGCGTGGAGTTCTGCCCGACGGAGGCCCTGAGCTTGAGCACGGAGGAGGAGCTGCGCAAGAAAACGTTCTCCTCCATGGCCTCCCTGTTCTCCGAGGTCAGGCAGGTAATCGACCGCGGGGCCTGGCAGCACCTCTTCGCCAAGGCCGTGGACATCGGGAGGAAGGTGGAGGAGAAGTTCAAGGAGCTCGCAAGGTGGGCCTGGGAGCTCGGCGTATACCCTGAGGGGGGCGCGAGGGGCACTTAGGGGCTCAGGAGGGCGGGCGCTCTTTCCTCCAAGAGCCTCGTGAACCTCGAGGCATCCTCGGCCATGTATATGTTGTTGAAGAGCACATAGGCCTCCTCGACCCCCTCTCCCTCGAGGCCCTCCACCGTATCGGCCAGCCTGGAGAGGTCCTCGTCCGTGTAGCGGTACCGGTAATCGAACTCCCTCCTGGCCAGGCCGTGGAGGCGGGTGTAGAACGTGGGGCCCGTGAGGGCCACGCCGTGCCTTAGCACGTCCGTTACGTAAATCAGGTCGAGCTCCTCGCAGAGCCCCCTCACGGCGTCTAAGTGCTCCCTCCAATCAGCCCTCGGCTCCCAGGCCACGAGCAGCCCGTGCCTGTCCACCGAGCCGAAGAAGGCCCGGAGGTTCTCCACGTTCTCCGGCGTGAAGCGGAAGCTCGGGGGGCACTGCACCACGCATATGCGGGCTCCCAGGGCCTCGCAGACGCGGGCCGTCTGCTCCCACGCCTCGAAGTTCTCCTCCGTGGGCCTCAGGAAGCCGTAGCGGTCCCGCTTGTCCTCCGGCACGCTCAGGCCAGCCCTACGCCACGTCGGGCTCGTGGGAGGGTGGGTGATGGCCTGCCACGCTTTCACGGTGAACTCGAAATCGCCGGGAGCCTGAGAACGCCACCTCCGCACGGTCTGGAGCCTCGGGAGCTTGTAGAAGGTACGCTGCACCTCCACGAGCCCGAAGCGCTCGAAGTAAGCCCTCATCCCCCCTCGCACGGCGAAGCCGCAGCAGCCCACCTTCACGCGCACGGCCTCCCACCCACAGGAGAATATCCCCCACAGGGCCTTAAGCTATGCCAGAACGAGCCGGGCCGGGCTCCCGCAAGAGCCCCGGCCCCATCGGGCCGGGAGGAGGAGCGATTGCGATAACGGGTAATTACCCACCAACGGGATATTTATATACCTCCAGTTGTTTATCCTATCCTTCTTCCTCTGGCTGAACAGAGCTCATTTCTACTGCGGGGGAGATACATTCTGCTGGAGCAAGTCAGGGCCTCCCGCATGGAAGGTACCGAAAAACATATATAGGGTTGAGGGAGCAGCGAGAGTGGGCCCAAGAAAGGGGTCGGAATCCCATCAGGGGAATTGAAAGACCGGGGGCCACCGTCCGGTGGTGGTGGCCTAAGCTCCCCAGGAATCCCATCAGGGGAATTGAAAGATGCTAACCATGACGGAGACAGCGATGATCGCAATAGGAATCCCATCAGGGGAATTGAAAGGCTGTCTTTAACGTTTCCACCACCCGCCAGAACACCGGAATCCCATCAGGGGAATTGAAAGCTCCTCCACGAGGTCAGCGAGCGCAGCCTGGAGGATGACGAATCCCATCAGGGGAATTGAAAGTCCTTGATGCGCAGGATGAAGCCTGGCTTGGCTCCCAGGAATCCCATCAGGGGAATTGAAAGAAGTCGATTAAGATCCGTTCCTTGCCCTTTATTATCAGAATCCCATCAGGGGAATTGAAAGTCATCGGGTAGGATGTGAAGCGATATGTCGCCCGTAGAGAATCCCATCAGGGGAATTGAAAGTTGAGGCCCTCAAGGTCATAAAGGCCCATGACTATCCCCGAATCCCATCAGGGGAATTGAAAGTCCAGAGGATACTCCCCAAATACCCCGTCCAAATCACATGAATCCCATCAGGGGAATTGAAAGCTTCTTCGTCCCCTTCAACACCTCATCGACAGCATCAAGAATCCCATCAGGGGAATTGAAAGCCCATTCCGATAAGGTGAGGGCGAGAACAAGTGCGAGGGAATCCCATCAGGGGAATTGAAAGTGGAGGTGGTCTGATGAGCTACAAATTACAATTAAGAATCCCATCAGGGGAATTGAAAGTAAGCTTGAAGATCCCCGATTCCAGGGTTCCCTGAACCAGAATCCCATCAGGGGAATTGAAAGGCTTCCAGCACGCCGGGACGGTGATAAACCTGCTCGTGGGAATCCCATCAGGGGAATTGAAAGCTACTGCGGTAGCCCGAGGGAGCTCCTCCGCATCTTGGGAATCCCATCAGGGG
>CAYUYX010000104.1:0-4955 GCA_964449495.1 uncultured Candidatus Bathyarchaeia archaeon | reverse complement strand
CCCTGGGGAGGTGAGTGGGCTTGAGCTCGGCGGGAGCGGGCAGGCGCTTCAAGGTGGCCCTGGCCCAGATGGAGTGCGCTGTGGGCGATAAGGAGGCCAACCTGGCCAAGATGGAGGAGATGGCGAGGCGGGCTCGGGCCGAGGGGGCGGAGTTCGTGGTCTTCCCGGAGCTCTCCCTGACGGGCTACGTGTGCAGGGACCTCTACTACGAGCTGGCGGAGCCCGTGCCAGGGCCCTCTACCGAGCGCATCGCAGAGGTGGCGAGGGAGGAGGGCCTCTACGTGGTGTTCGGCCTGCCGGAGCGCAGCGACCTATCTGGCTCGTTGCTCTACAACACGGCCGTCCTCGTGGGACCGGAGGGGCTCGTGGGCTCGTACAGGAAGATGCACCTCCCCACGCACAGCGTCTTCGAGGAGAAACGCTACTTCAGGCCCGGCTACGGGGCCCGGGTCTTCGAGACGGAGCTGGGCCGTATCGGCCTCATGATATGTTACGATGTCTTCTTCCCGGAGGTGGCCAGGCTCCTCAGGCTGAGGGGCGCCCAGCTAATAGTATGCATATCCGCCTCGCCGGGCGTCCGCCGTGCCTACTTCGAGACGCTCCTATCCGCAAGGGCGCTGGAGAACACCGTCCACCTGGCCTACGTGAACCTGGCCGGGCGAGAGGACGGCCTGCAGTTCTGGGGGGGCTCAAGGCTCATAGGGCCGACGGGCTCCATAATGGCCAAGGCCAGGTACGACGAGGAGGACCTCGTCGTGGGCGAGGTAGACCTGGCGGATGCGGATAGGGCGGGCATCTTCCTCCCCATGCTCAGGGACCTAAGGCCGGAGCTGGCCAGGTGGGTGGCCGAGGAAGCAGGGCGCTACTGAGGGCGCCGGAGAAGCCTTAAATAACTCGCCACGGACAGGGCCCACGCAGGGCCGGGGTCCCCTAGCCTGGTATGGGGGTGGCCTGCTAAGCCACTGGGCGCAAGCCCTCCGGGGTTCAAATCCCCGCCCCGGCGCCATGGGAAAGCGAGGCGATTAGCCATTATACGGCTAAATGGCTGAAAGGTATTTATCCTCCCTCGTTTCAGTCTTATTCGGTGATTGAGCCTTGGGGATGGAAACCGGCCTAAAGGAGCTCTCGGAGAGGCTGAGCCGTCTTGAACGTGAGCTAAGGCTCCTGAGGCTCTTACGCCCGGAGAAGAGGGCCCTCGTGTCCCTCAGGGGCATGGCTAAACTGAACGTTCCTGTGGAGGAGCTCGATAAGAGCATAGAGGAGGCAAAGAGGAGCCTGTTCAGGCATGAGTGAGCCCGTGTGCTACGTGGCCGATACGCACGCCTGGGTGTATTATCTGCTGGACATGCTCCCCGCTAAGGCTGATAACGCCTTCAGGCAGGTGGAGCGAGGGGAGGCCCTCATCTACGTGCCCACGATAGTTCTGGCAGAATGCGTTTACCTGGCCGAGAAGGGGCGTATATCGCTGAGGTACGATGAGCTCTTCTCCAGGCTAAGGGTGGCCGGGAACTTCGTGGTAGTCCCTTTGACGCTGGAGGTCGTGGAGGAAATCATCCGTGTCCCGCTCAGGGAGCTCCACGACAGGATAATTGTGGCGACCGCCAGGCTGCTCGGGGCTATATTGATAACTAAGGACGAGGAGATAAGGGCATCAAGTATTGTTGAGACGCTCTGGGAGTAGGAGATAGGGCCAAATCCCCGCCCCGGCGCCAAGGAATTGCCTCGTTATAAATGGCTCCTGAAAAGCAGCCACCAGCTATTGAGCAGGAAAAATACTTAAGCTGGCTGTTGAGTAGAGGCGTTGGGCGGAGGGGATATCCTCCTTGACGACCATCACGTTCAAGGTGGATTTGCCCGCTGACGTGGATGAGCGAGAAGTCCTCGTGGCGTTAGCCATGATACTTTACGAGGAGGGGAAGCTGACGCTCAAGCAGGCTGCCGACCTCGCCGGGCTTAGCGTCGAGGATTTCCTATTAGAGCTGGGGAAGAGGAAAGCATCGTTCACCAACATAACTCCTGAGGAGCTGAGGGAGGAGCTTGAGGACATCAGCCGTAGCTGATACAGGACCCCTGATAATCTTGTACCAAATCGGGCTCCTCCCCCTCCTGAGAGGCCTTTATGAAAAGCTATTCATCCCAGAGGCGGTCAGAAATGAGCTGCTCAGAGGGCCTTCGGGCCGGGCTATGCTGGCCTCAGGCTCAGTAGAAGTAAGACCTGTTAGTGATAGAGGGGCCGTGGAAATCCTAAGAGCATTTTTAGATGAGGGAGAAGCAGAAGCCATACAATTAGCCAGAGAACTCGAAGCCACGGTGATTATGGATGAGCGGAGGGGGAGGCGGATAGCTAAATCGCTCGGGCTAAGGGTCAGGGGGGACATTAGGCATCCTATTGGAGTTGAAGAGGAAGAGGTTAATAGATTCGGTTAAGCCCTTCATCGAGAGGATGTTTGAGAAAGGCTATTACTTAGGCGAAGAACTCGTGAGAGAAGTCTTAAGAGCAGCGAACGAGCTCTAACCCAATCAAGAGGAATAGCATGGCGAGTTAGTAGGCGGAAGCTCTCGCGGGCTTCAAACTCCGGCCCGGCGCCACTGCACCGCTTATATGGCGGAATGCCGGCCACACCCATCGAGCGCCATGTCCATAGAGGTGGTCTTCCTCGGCACGTCTGGGAGCATCCCCACGCCCGAGAGGAGCGCCCCCTGTCTGGCCATCAGGCGCATGGGCGAGCTCTTCCTCTTCGATTGCGGGGAGGGCGCCCAGAGGCAGCTCATGCGCTCCGGATTGGGCTTCCCGGCCAAGCTAAGGGTATTCATATCTCATCTCCACGGCGACCACGTGTTCGGCCTCCCGGGCCTGATACACACGCTCTCCCTCCTCGACAGGAGAGCTCCGCTTGAGGTTTATGGCCCTCCTGGCCTGGAGGAATTCCTCTCGTGCGTCAGGGCCACGGTCGGGCTGAGGCCGAGGTTCGAGCTCGTGGTCCGGGAGGTCGGGGAGGGCATCGTTCTCGAGACGGGGGATTACGTGGTCAGGGCCGCCTGGGTGGAGCACTCCGTCCCCACCCTCGCCTACGCTCTTGAGGAGAAGCCGAGGCCGGGGCGCTTCCACCCCGATAGGGCCAGGGCGTTGGGCGTCCCGGAGGGCCCCCTCTGGAAAAAGCTCCAGCTCGGCAGGCCCGTTAGAACGCCGGATGGGCGCCTCGTCAGGCCGGAGGAAGTGCTCGGCCCGCCGAGGAAGGGCCTCAAAATCGTCTACTCGGGCGATACGGGCTGGTCGGAAGCTCTTGTGGCCTTGGCCAGGGAGGCGGATTTGCTCGTGCACGAGTGCACGTTCGACAACTCCCTCGCCGATAGGGCTGCCGAGGACAAGCACTCCACGCCCGAGATTGCGGCTAAGGCGGCCCTTGAGGCGGGAGCCCGCCGCCTCGTCATGACGCACATAAGCGCCAGGTACAAGGACCCGGGTATCCTGCTCGAGCAGGCGAGGGCCTTGTTCCCCAACACCATGGTGGCCCACGACCTCCTCAGGCTCGAGCTCAAGCACGAGGGGTGATTGGGCCGTCGGGCGCTCAACCGTTTTTAGCTCTTAAGGGGCCCTTCCACGGCAGGGTGGGTCCCTTTGTCGGACGTGGTTCGGGAAGGCGATGACGTGCTCCTCTACCTCGACCGCAGGAGGACGTGGCTCGTCAGGGCCGCCCCCGGCCGGGAGCTCCACACCCACAAGGGCGTCGTGCGCCTCTCGGACGTGGTAGGCCTTCCGTACGGCTCCCGCATAAGGAGCTCCACGGGCCAGGAGTTCGTGGTGCTCAGGCCGACGATAAGGGATTACGTGCTCAAGTCGAGGCGGGCCACCCAGATAATCTACCCCAAGGACATGGGCATCCTCCTGGCCTTCACCGGCATCGGCCCCGGCTGGCGTGTGGTCGAGGGCGGCACGGGCACGGGGGCTCTCACGGCCTTCCTCGCCTTCCACGTAAGGCCTAACGGGCGGGTCTTCTCGTACGAGGTGAGGCCCGAGTTCCTCGACGTGGCGAGGGCCAATCTGGAGCGGGCGGGGCTCTCGGAATTCGTCGAGCTGAGGCTCGCAGATATAACGCAGGGCATCTCCGAGCGAGATGTCGATGCCGTCGTCCTGGACATAGCAGCCCCCTGGCTCGCTATTCCACACGCCCACGAGGCCCTGAGGGGCGGGGGCTCGTTTGCCTCCTTCAGCCCCACGATAGACCAGGTCGTCAAGACCGTTGAGGCCCTTAAGGCGCACGGCTTCGTGGCGATAGAGGTGGTGGAATGCCTTGTCCGCCCGATAAGGGCCGAGCCCGGGAAGACGAGGCCGGAGTGGCTCATGAGGGCTCACACGGGCTACATGACGTTCGCAAGAAAGGCCCTGCCCGGCTAACGCATAAGCCATATATGGTTATACCGTGCTCATCCGGCGGGGCGGTGGGGCTTGAGCCGCCTGATGGACAAGCTCCGGAGGCTTAGGCCGAGGGGAGTGCTCGAGGCCCTCAGGAAGCACGGGTGGGCCCTGGCCTTCATCGTGGCCTGCCTCCTCACCTTCCTCGGGCCCACGTACGTGATATACGTCCTCTACGCCCTCGACCTCTCGTGGCCCGTGCCGGACATCCTGGGCTTTGCGCTCTTCTCCGCGGGCCTCATATGGGTAGCGCACCTCGTGGCCTCGAGGGCCGAGGGCGGCGGTCAGCCATAAGGCTATTAAGCGCTTTTCAAGCCTAAGGGGTGGTGGGCCGGGATTGAGGCTCTGGTCCTGCATCCTGCTTGTGGCCCTTGTGCTCCTGAGCCCTCTCCTGGCCATCCCGCCCAATCACGATGTGCATGTTGGGCCTGAGGGACCCGCGGCGCCCCCAGAGCAATCGCCCGCCGGGGGACAGGAGCGTGCGATGGAAGAGCGCCCGCAGACCCCCATGGCCCTGGCCGAGAATCACGGAGGGGGGCCG
>CAYUYX010000103.1:0-5133 GCA_964449495.1 uncultured Candidatus Bathyarchaeia archaeon | reverse complement strand
TGGTCCGTGAGGGCCATGGATTACCCGTGCTTCATCCCCGGCCGCTCGGCGGAGATAAGGCTCGGGGGCGAGCCCATCGGGATGATAGGCGAGGTGCACCCCGAGGTCCTCGTGGGATTCGGCCTCGAGAACCCGGTCGCCGGTTTCGAGCTCGACCTCACCCCCTTCCTTCCGGGCGTGCTCGATGGAAGCGATGGCCATTATCTTCATCGGGGGGAGGCACGCGCCGTTCTACTTGGCGAAGGCCGTAACGGAGCTCTCGGCAAGAGATGCCATCAAATTGGTGGCGAGAGGGTAGTTCATAGCCGAGGCCGTGAAGGTCGTCAGGGCAAGAAGAAAGCGGCTGGGCCTAAGGACGCCGACAGCGCCGCCTAAGTTTTTCAGGCCGTGGAGACCTCTTCCACGGAGCCCGATACGGCTATGGAGAACTCCTTGCTCACCGATATGGCTGGGTGAATGACCATTTCGAGGGCGTGCTCCGCCCCCGGCGCTAAGTCGAGGGTAGCTGGCTCGCTCGAGCCGTGCTCCTCCTTCCGCCCGAAGCGCCCCCGGCTCACAACCCGGGAGACGTGGGCCACTATGGTGGCCTTCAGGGGCTTATCGCCCGCGTTCTTCACGGACACCTTCACGGCGACGAGGTGGCCGTATTGGTCGTACACGGGCTCGACGCTCGTTATGTGGAGCAACGCCGCGCACCAGCAACATTCCGTGCTACGGGGTATTTAACCGTTGGGGACGAGGGGCGCTCGAGCCCGCACGCAGAACTCACGAGCGGGTGAGACCTCAATCTTTGCCCTGCCTCAGATACCCCAGGCTGTCCCTCACCGCTCGGGCGGCTTGGTACTCCTCATCGGCACGTTAGGAAGGGCGCCAAGACGTAAAAGGCTTACCGGGCCTCCCTGTTGAGTATCCGGTTTATGGCGTCCGCCATCATGTGGTCCACGCAGATTACCCGCACGGAGCCCACGCCCTCTATGGCCTCGACCGTCCGCCGGATATCGAGGCCCAGCCTGAGCGCTATCGGGCAGAAGGGGCTCGTGGGCCTGAAGACCACTTCCACTGAGCGCCCGCTCACCTTCACGTCCCTTATTATGCCCATCTCCTCGAACGTGAGGCCCGTCTCCGGGTCTATGAGCTTGCCGACACGCTCTCTCACGGCCCGCTCGAGCTCGTCTCCCGCAAGCTCCTCAGGCAAGCGAGGCACCTCGGGGGAGGCGCCCGGGCCCCCTTAATAGCTGCTCGCCTCCCTAACCCAGAGAGCAATCGGGACAAAAAGACCGCTCGTGAGGGGGTGCCGCCGGGCTCTTAGCGGCGGGCCCTCAGCATTCGCCAGCTCAGGGCCATAGTCCTCGGGTGGGAGGCCCTCACCTCGTCCACACGTCGGACGGACGTGTTATAGGGCGCCCCCAGGACCTTCTCCGGCTCTTCCCTGGCCTCGGCCAGGATGGAGCGCATGGCCTCCGCATAACGGTCTAAGTCCTCGAGCGGCGCCGCCTCCGTGGGCTCGACCATGAAGGCCTCCTCCACTATGGGCGGGAAGTATATGGTCGGGGCGTGTAGGCCGTGGTCGAGCAAGCGCTTTGCCACGTTCAGCGCCCTCACCCCCGTCGAGCGTTCTAATGGCTTCAGGCTCACGACGAACTCGTGCTTCCTCGGCCTCTCCGGGTCGTAGGGGACCTCCACGCCCTCGAGCTCCGAGAGGCGCTTGAGCAAGTAGTTGGAGTTCAGCACGGATACCTCAGCTACCTCCCTGAGCCCGCTCGGCCCGAGGGAGAGAATGTAAGCGTAAGCACGGAGCAGGACGGCCACGTTGCCGAGGAAGGACCTTATCTTTGCGACGGCGAGGGGCTTATTCCATTCGAGGTAATAGCGCTTACCATCGTATTCAATCCTCGGGATGGGGAGGAAGGGCTCGAGCTCCTCTACGACGCCCACGGGGCCCGAGCCAGGGCCGCCTCCCCCGTGGGGCGTGCCGAACGTCTTGTGGAGGTTCATGTGGACGATATCGAAGCCCATATCGCCCGGCCTCGTGATGCCGAGGATGGCGTTCAGGTTGGCGCCATCGTAGTAGAGGAGGCCGCCCGCATCGTGGATTATCTCCGCTATCTCCTTTATCCTCGCCTCGAAAATCCCGAGCGTGTTCGGGTTCGTGAGCATGAGCCCGGCCGTCCGCTTAGACACGACGGCCTTGAGGGCCTCGATATCCACGCACCCATCCGGCCCTGAGGGGACCGTTACGACCCTGAAGCCCGCCATGGCTGCGCTGGCCGGGTTCGTCCCGTGGGCGCTGTCCGGCACTATCATCTCACGGCGCTCCGAGAGCTCGCCCCTCCGCTTGTGGTAGGCCCAGATGATGAGGCAGCCGAGGAACTCGCCGTGTGCGCCGGCGGAGGGGAGGAGGCTCACCTCATGGGTGCCGGTTATCTCAGCCAGCCATAGCTTCAGCTCGTAGAGGATGGCCAAGAGGCCCTGGACCGTGCGCTCGTCCTGGCAGGGGTGGGCCCACCTGAGCTGGGGCAACGAGGCCACCTCATCGCACACCTTCGGGTTGTACTTCATCGTGCAGCTCCCGAGCGGGTAGAGGCCCAGGTCCGGGCAGTAGTTCATCTGGGACAGGCGGGTGAAGTGCCTCACGACCTCTGGCTCGGAGAGCTCTGGGAGAGAGGGGGGCTTCTCACGGAGCGCTTCGGGCGGCACGAGCTTTTCCAAAGGCCCGAGGGCCTCTACTATTTCCTGCTCGGGCCTCGGGGGGATGAAGCCCCTTCTCCCGGGCGCCCCCAGCTCGAACACGATGGGCTCTTCCCACCTGGCCTGCCTCCAGACAGGGCCCTTGTTCGACAAGCCTCACACCTCCAAAACGGCCCTGAGGGCGCCCACGAGCGCATCGATATCGCTCTTCCTGTGGAGCTCCGTTACGCAGTAGAGGGCCGATTGGCCGAGTTGTGGGAACTCGCCCGTGAGGGGCTTTCCGCCATGTATCCCGGCTTCCAAGAGGGCCTCATTTACCTGCTCGACTGTTAGGCCCGTGTTATCGAAATTCACGACGAATTCCTTGAAGTGGGGGGCCTCGAACAAGGGCGCCTTGACGCCCGGGAGCTTGTCGAGCATTCTCATGGCGTAGTTGGCCCGATAGACTATGGTCTCGCAGAGCTCACGGAGCCCCTTCGGGCCGAGGAGGGAGAGATAGACGGCCGCTGCGACAGCGCAGAGGGCCTCGTTCGTGCATATGTTGCTCGAAGCCCTCTCCCGCTTGATATGCTGCTCCCTCGCCTGGAGGGCCATGCAGAAGGCCCTCCTGCCATCGGCGTCCACCGTCAGGCCTATTATGCGCCCGGGCATCTGCCATATAAGGCGCCTATCCGCCCTACAGGCCATTATGCCCAGGAGGGGGCCCCCGAAGTTCATGTGGTTCCCGAGCGGCTGCCCCTCCCCCACCACGATATCGGCCCCGTAGTCGCCGGGCGCCCTCAGGAGCCCAAGCGATATCGGGTCAACGCCCACCACGAAGAGGGCCCCGTGCTCGTGGGCTATCTCCCCGATGGTCCTCGCCCGGAGCTCGATGAAGCCCAGGTAGGAGGGGTTCTCCACGTAAACCATGGCGACGTCCGAGCCCATCCTGGTCTTCAGGGCCTCGATGTCGAGCTGGCCGGTCCCGGGCTCGTAGGGGATTTCCTCGATTCTCAAGCCAGCCGGTTCTGCGTAGGCCCGGAGGACCTGGAGCCTCTCGGGGCTCATGAGCTCTGGGACGAGGATACGCTTGCGCTTTGTTACCCGAGCCGCCATCCTGGCGGCTTCCCCGAGGGCGGAGGCCCAATCGTACATAGAGCAGTTCGCAACCTCCATGCCGGTGAGCTCGCAGATGAGGCTCTGGTACTCCCACAGCGCCTGGAGCATTCCCTGGCTCACCTCGGGCTGGTAGGGCGTGTAGCTCGTGAGGAACTCCGTGCGGGCAACCACGAAGCCCACGGCCGCCGGGACGTAATGGGGCCAGCAGCCAGCGCCGAGGAAGACGGGCATGTCGAGCGACGTCCTAACGTTCGAGAGACGCTCCCTGACGAGGCGGAGGACCTCCTGCTCGGGGAGGGGGCCCGGTAATCTGAGGGGCCTCCCCAGCCTGGCCTCGTCCGGTACATCGGCGTAGATGGCGCTCACGTCCTCGAGACCGAGGGCCGAGAGGAGCTTCTGCTTAGAGGACTGGGCTGAGTTCGGCACGTAGGGATGGGGCTCCTCCACCAACGCCCACACCTCACGGCCCTTGGCCGGGAACATATATTTCGCTGTTGCGAGGGGGCGGGCCAGCGGGGCTCAGAACCTCGCCATGGGCCTCATGGATTCTACTATCAGCCTATAACGCCTCCTCGAGGGCGGCCCAGAGCGGGCGAGGAAGCGCCTCTCCACCATCCTGGCCAGGTAGGTCGAGACGGTGCTGGCCTTCACAGGTTCACCGAATTCACGCTCGTAGGCATCTCGAACATCACGGGCTGTGAACCACTCGTCCGGGAAATAGCGTTCTATCACGAGTTGGAGGCGCTCGTAGAGGGTCATCTCGGCTGGGGGAGGCCCTATCTCGAGCTCCTCCCCTTCCTCCTCGGAGATAACGCTCAGGAGGCCGGCTACCTCCAGGAGACGCCTTATCTTCTCGCTCGTCAGCCTCCCCTCGACGGTAAGCTTGTACTTCGTCCCCCACCTGTCCCTGAATTCCACTTTAAACGCCGGCTCCGGCATGGGCCGCCCTTCCGGCAGCCCCCTCACCCTTCACACCACTAAAGCCTTGCTGTGAAGGTTGTAGAAGTGTAGAGGTATGAAACGGGGCTGGCGCGCCGAGAAAAGCCGTTTCTCGAGCAATCAGCCCCCCACAAGGCCTTCACCATGCCCTTCCATCGCGAATGGGGAGGCCCTCGCCATGTTAACCAGGCGCTCCAGTGGAAGCGGAGGGGCCGGTCGCTCTCCACGGGCGATTAAAAGAGCGCTTCACAGGTTTCACAGGCCCTTGACTTGCCGGGGGCGAGGGGTCGGGAGAGGCCCGTATGGGGGCCACCATTCCCCCTCACCCCTCCGTTTCCTCTGGAGAAAAGCCAGTGAGGTGCTCTCGTGCCTGGGAGAAGGGAGAAAAGCCCATCTTTTGGGCCAGAC
>CAYUYX010000102.1:1925-5165 GCA_964449495.1 uncultured Candidatus Bathyarchaeia archaeon | reverse complement strand
GTATATCAGGAAGGGGGACCAGCGCCCGCGCTTGTGGAAGCGCCCCCTTATGGGTATCCTCGTCCCGCACTCCCGGCACCTCATCCCCTCGTCGAGCGCCCAATCCGCTATGTCGAAGCCGTAGCGCTTGATGACGGGCTTCCCGCAGCCGGGGCAGTAGGTGTGCTCCCCTGGGTTGCCCGGGAGGTTCCCCACGTAAACGTACCTGAGGCCCGCCTCCCTGGCTATGTCGTAGGCTTTCTGGAGCGTCGAGAGAGGCGTCGGCTCCTTGTAGAGCATCTTGTAGGCCGGGAAGAAGCGGCTGATGTGGAGGGGCGTGTCCGGGCCGAGGTTATCGTAATGCCATTTCAGAAGGCCCTCAGCTCTTCCTCCTTATCGTTCAGGCCCGGTATGATGAGCAAGGTGGTCTCCACGTGGATGCCCTTCTCGAGCATGGCCACGGTGGCCTGGAGGACGCTCTCCAAATCGCCCTTGCAGTAGCGCCTGTAGAAGCCCGGGTCGAAGGCCTTGATGTCCACGTTCGCCGCATCTATCAGGCTCGCCACCTCATCGAGGGCCTCGGGGGATATGTAGCCGTTTGTAACGAGGACGACCTCGAGCCCCTCTGGCTTAGCGGCTTTCCCCACGTCCTCCACGAACTCGAGCCAGATTATGGGCTCGTTGTAGGTTATGGATATGGAGGGGCACTCATAGCGCCTCGCCAGCCTGACCACCTCCTCCGGGCTTGCGCTCGCCGTCCGGTACTCCTCCGGCCTCGCCTGGGAGATGTGGTAGTTCTGGCACCAGGGGCACTTGAAGGAGCAGCCCACGGTGCTTATGGAGAACGTCAGGCTCCCGGGCTCGAAGTGGAAGAGGGGCTTCTTCTCTATGGGGTCCACGGCGCTGGCCGATAGCTCGCCGTAGATGAGCGTGTAAAGGCGCCCGTTTCTGTTCTCACGGGTCCCGCAGAAGCCTCTCTCGCCGGGCCTTATGACACAGCGGCGGGGGCAGATGGTGCATCTCACGAGGCCATCCGGGAGCGCCTCGTAGAACCTGGCCTCCCTAACCGGCATGCCTGCTCATCGTGAGTACGGGCGGGGGAAACATATTAGTGTTGCGAGGGCCTGCCCTGCTCATAAGCTTATTAGGGGATGAGGGGCCAGCTATAGGGGTGAGCGGGGATTGAGCGAGGAGGCTGTGAACAAGATTCACGACTTCCTCAAGAAGATGGACTTGAAGTACGAGTACGTGGAGAAGGACAGGGTCTTCATCGTCCCCTTCTCGTCCAATACGGGAAGGCGCTTCAACGTCCTCGTACTCGTTAGGGGGGATTGGGTCAACGTCGTTGCCCTGGCCGCGAGGAGAACGGACCTGCCGCCCAACCTCGATAAGGAGAAGTTCTACGAGACCCTGTTGAGGCTCACGCTCGAGCTCAACGAGGTAACCTTCGGCCTCACGGAGGATGGGGATGTGGTCGTCCACGCCCAGAGCCACGTGAGGGCCCTCGAGCTCGAGAACTTCCGCGTGGAGTTCGCCTCCGTCGTCTACGGCGTGGACTACTTCGCCAAGAACGTGGCCAACAATCTCCCGCTCATCGAGAGGCCCCCCAGCGACATATCGAAGAAGATACGCTCGTACGTATGGTGAGGGCCCCATGGCCGGGCGCTTCCTCAGCCTATTTAAGCCCGTCTCCCGCTTCCTGCCGGAGGTAGCGCCCCCCACGAAGAAGCTCTCCTTCAGGGCCAGGCTCGCATGGACAGGCGCGGTGCTCGTCATATACCTCGTGATGTGCGAGGTCCCTCTCTACGGTATCCCGAGCCCCCAGGGCGGGGACCCCTTCCTGTACCTGCGCGTGATATTCGCATCGAGGCGGGGGTCGCTCATGGAGCTCGGCATCCAGCCCATAGTAACCGCAGGCCTCGTCCTCCAGCTCCTCGTGGCCTCAAAGATAATAGAATGCGATTTCACGAACCCGGAGGACAGGGCGCTCTTCACGGCGGCTAACAAGTTCTTCTCCATAGTCCTGACGGGCGTGAACGCCCTCGCCTACATAGTAGGCGGCGTCTACGGGGGCCTCAGCTTCGTGAACGCCGTCCTCGTCTTCTCCCAGCTCATGGTGGCTGGAATCGTGCTCATCCTCCTCGACGAGATGGTGCAGAAGGGCTGGGGGCTCGGGAGCGGCATAAGCCTCTTCATCCTGGCCGGCGTCGCCCAGAGCATATTCTGGAATTCCTTCTCCCCCATAGGCCCCGTCGAGGATGGCCTGAGCCATGGGGCCATCATAGCGACCGCCCAGGCGATTGCGACGGGCAATTGGAAGGCCCTCTACGACAGGGGCGTTTACCCCACGCTCCTCGGCTTCTTAGCCACCATAGCCGTCTTCATGGTGGTCATCTACATGCAGGGCATGAGGGTGGAGATACCCATCACATACGCCCGCTTCAGGGGGTTCAGGGGCCGCTATCCCATAAGCCTCCTCTACGTGTCGAACATACCCGTGATATTCTCGTCCGCCCTCTTCGCCAACGTCTACTTCATATCCCAGATACTCTGGAGCAACTACAACCGGGATGGCTCGAACTTCTGGCTGAACCTCCTCGGCACCTTCACGACGACGCCCAACGGGGGCCTCAGGCCCTCGGGCGGCCTCGTCTATTACATGGTGGCGCCCAGGAGCCCGAGCGAGGTGGTAGGGGACCCGCTCAGGGCCCTCGCCTACCTCCTCATCATGGTCTTCGCCTGCGGCCTCTTCGCAAAGATATGGCTCGAGATAGGCGGCCTCGACCCCGCAACGGTGGCGAGGCAGATAGTGGACTCCGGCCTCCAGGTCCCGGGCTTCAGGCGCTCATACCAGGCCGTGAAGAGGCTCCTCGAGCGCTACATACCGACGGTTACCGTCCTCGGCGGCGTAATCGTCGGCCTCCTGGCCGCCCTGTCAGATTTCGTGGGCGTCTTCGGGAGCGGGATGGGCATCCTCCTCGCCGTCGGCATAGTGTACCAGTACTACCAGATACTCGTGAGAGAGCGCATAGAAGAGCTCCACCCAGGCCTGGCCAAGCTCATAGGCGCAGGCTAAGGCCCAGCCCGCTCTTCTCGCTCCGCCCTCACCACCCCGAGCTCCTGGGCTCGCACGTAGACCTCCGGCAAGCCCGCTTCCTCCCCCACCTTCCTCGCCAGGTCGAGCAGGAAGTCAGGGGAGGGCCTCCCGACGCTCGCAAAAGCCGGGTCCATGAGGGTCCCGCTCGGGACGAACTGCTGAAT
>CAYUYX010000102.1:0-1915 GCA_964449495.1 uncultured Candidatus Bathyarchaeia archaeon | reverse complement strand
ACGTAAACGCACCTCCCACGCTTCCCCGTCCCCATTTCCACGAGCTCCCGGGCGATGGCGAGGATATCTGCGGGCGTGTGGAGGGTCGGGACGAAGGTGGTCCGGAGCTCCGCATAGGGCGCCCTATCGAGCACGTCTTGAACGGAGGCCCTCACCCTCCTGGCCATCTCTTCCCCGAGGTCGGGCAGCCCTATCACGCGCCCGTATTTCTCCGGCTCGGAGAGCGGGGCCTTCACGTCTAAGGCCACGTGGTCGAGCAAGCCCAGGTCGAGCAAGCGCCCGATGACCTCCGGTCTCGAGCCGTTCGTGTCCAAGCTCGTGCATACGCCGAGCTCGTTTTTGCAGGCCGTGAACAAGGCCTCGAGGCCCTCGTCCTGGAGCGTGGGCTCTCCCCCCGTGGCCTGCACGTAGCCTATCAGGAGCGAGGCGCCCGATATGGCCTCCACGAGCTCGCCGACCGTTATCTCCCGGCTCTCCCTCGCCAGCACGACGTGGGCGTTCTGGCACCATGGGCACCGGAAATTGCAGTAGTTGAACCATACGGTGAAGGACACATCGCCTATCACGTCCACCAGGGAGGCCTCTACCCAGCCCGCTACCCTCAGCTTCACGGTTTTTCTGCCCTCATGGCGGCGAGCTGGCACCAACCGTATCCCCATCTGCCTCCTCGGGACCCCCCCTCGCTCAGCTCAGGCTCGAGCCCCCGTAGTGCACCCTCTGCCTGAACTCCGCTTTCTTCCCGATGTTCCAATTCCTCAGCGGCCTGTAGTAGCCCACGATGCGGCTCCAGAGGTCGATTGGGGCTCCACAGCGTGGGCATTTCTCGAACAGGCCGACGGCCTGCCAGCCGCACTTCCGGCAGACCGCTATGGTGGGCGTTATGCTGAAGTAGACGATTTTCGTGTTCTTCGCTATGCGCATGACGAGCTTCTTCAGCGCCTCCGGGTCGGGGCTCTCGTTCAAGAAGATGTGCATCATGACCCCGCCCGTGAACTCCGGCTGGACCTCCGCCTCCCAGCGCACCCTATCGGCCAGGGGGACATCTGCGTAGTACGGCACGATGCTGTTCGAGTAGTAGGGGACGCCATCTTCCATGGGCATGCATATCTCCCCCCTCTCGAGCTCCTCCTTGAAGCGCCCGGCATCCGCAGATGCGAAGCGGTAAGCCGTCGACTCGCCGGGTATTTCCTCCACGTTGTACAGGCAGCCGTCTTCCTCCTCGAACTCCTCCGCCCTCTTGCGCACGTACTTCACGACGCGCCTCATGAAGGAGACGGCCTCGCTTAAGGCCCTCCTATCGAGGTCGAGCCAGAGGCGGGGGTAGCCCATGAAGTTGGCGGCCATCTCCGGCAGGCCTATGAGGCCTATGGTGCTGAAGTGGCCGAGGTAGTGGCCGAGGTATATCCTCGTCATGGGCATTAGGCCCTTCTCGAGCAGGCTGTCGTAGCGCCTCCTCCAGGCCATCAGCACCTCCCTGGCGACGGAGAGGCGCTCCTCGAGCAGCTCCTCAAAGCGGCCCCACTCGCCCTTGCTCAATACGGCTATCCTCGGGAGGTTCAGCGTTACGACGCCTATGCTCCCCGTCGCATCCGGCATGGCCCATATGCCCCTCGGCGCCCTCCCGCTGTAGAGGGCCTCCTTGAACTCCTCGGCCGCCTCCCTGGCCTTAGCCTCCGCCTCGTGGAGAGCTACCTTCGAGATATCCAAGGTAAGCCTGCAGCACATCGCATATAGGGAGCCCACGCCCGTGCTGTAGCCGTTCAGGATGTAGGCCGTCCCACGCCTGGCGAGCGCCTCGAATATCAAATCGGTCAGGCCATCCCACCTGCGCCCGCTCCAATCGAAGGTGTCGGATACCATGATGGTTATTATCGGGAACGTGAAGGGCTGGCCCGTTCCATCGCCCTCTAAGCTC
>CAYUYX010000101.1:0-5184 GCA_964449495.1 uncultured Candidatus Bathyarchaeia archaeon | reverse complement strand
CCCTATGGGCCAGAGCTCCCCGCCCGCTTCCCCCGCAGCCTCACGAGCCTCACCCCAACTATCGGGCCTGATGGTGAGGACGAGCTCGTACTCCTCTCCTCCGTAGAAGCAGGCCTCGAGAGGGTCTATACCGAGCCTCCTGGCCTCGTGGGCCAAATCAGACGTGATTGGGGGCTCTTCCACCACGAAGCCCACGCCACTCGCCCTCGATAGCTCGAAGAGGCTCCAGGCTAAGCCATCGCTGCTGTCTATGGACGCAGTTACGGCCCCGCTCCTCGCCAAGGCCACGCCCAGCTCGAGCCTTGCCTCCGGCATCAGGACCGCCCTCAGGGCCCTCCCCCTGACGGGCTCATCGAGCTCGAGCCCATCCAGCAGCGCCCTCAGGCCGAGGTAGGTGAGCCCGAAGGGGCCTGTAACAGCCAGGAGGTCGCCTGGCCTGGCTCCAGAACGGGTTATGAGCTCTTCCTCACGGCAGAGCCCGAAGACGGCACAGGATATCACGAGGTCCTCGCATTCGTTCGTATCGCCCCCCACGATGTAGGCCCCGTGGGCCCTTGCCCCATCGTTCAGCCCCCTTGCGAGCTCCTCGATGTCCTCCCTCGATAGGCCCCTCGGAAGGCCCAAGGAGGCCAGGACGGCCAGGGGCCTCACGCCCTTTGCGGCGAAATCGCTGATGTTCATCACGACGGCCTTCCTGGCGGCCTGGTAGAGGCTCATGCCGGGCGGGACGTCCGTAGAGGCCACGAGCATGTCCGTCTTCAGCACGGCGAGAAGCCCATCCCCGAGCCTCCAGCCCGATACGTCATCGCCGAGGGGAGGATAGGTCGAGGGAGCGCGCTCGAGGAGGGAGGAGAAGAGCTCTATGATATCCCGCTCGCCGAGCCCGGGTTCTCCCAATTCCTTCGCGCCTCCCAGAAGGCGTTTCCTCAAGCCGATAAATTTGCCTCCCGTGCGCTGTATGTGGAATATGCGGATGGGAGATGAGACCCCATAAAACACGTGGGTTCCTGCGCTTAGGCAGCTCAGCGAACGGGCCTGATGAGCTTCTTGTAGAAGGCGATGGCGAGGATTATGAATACTATGAAGATTATGAAGCCGTAGCCGACGCCGTAGCTCTCGAAGGCGCCGCTCAGGTCGCTCTCGCCCTCATAGGTGTAGCCCATGTACGTCGTCTTCCAGTGCATCGAGCCGACGCAGCCGAGGAGGAGGCCGCCGTACACTATGCCGAGGAGGAAGCCGAGACCAGCGAAGACCATGGTGAGCTTGTCGATGAGGGGCTCGTAGGCCTGGATGGCGCCGCCCATCATGGGCATGAAGGTCTTGACGAGCATCAGTATGAAGGTGAGGAGGGTGAATATGAAGGCTATCAGCCCTATGAAGCCGAGGTTGTGGCTGTACGTGGTCTTAACCCCGCTGACCGTTATCTCTCCCGTACCGAAGCCGTTGAAAGGAGCCTCAACGCCAGCGCTCTTTCCCACCGCCCAGGGCATGAAGAAGGCCACGAAGGCGATGAGCGCCATGATGGCTCCCACGAGGAGGAAGATGTCTATAGGCAGCGCCCTACGGGCCGGGACTGGAGCTGGCGCCGTCGGTGGAGGCGGAGGTGGAGGTGCTTCCGCCATTTTCCCTCACGTGGCGAGCTTAAGGTTAACAGGCTATATAAGGCTTTGGGTGAGCCTTTTACCAGAGGAGGTGCACGTTCCCTATGCGCACGTTCTCAAGGTGCTTCCTCGCCGCCCGGTAGCATTCGAAGGCCCACCTCCTCGGCGTCGGAGGGATATCGTCCATCACGTAGCACGGGTAGAAGGCCAGGAGCGTGTAGGGCATGCCCGGGTCCACGCTGGCTATGAACTCCGCTATGGCCTTTACCTCACGGGCATCCACGTAGCCTGGCACGAGGAGCGTGCTGGCCGTGAGCACGGGCACCTCCGGCCTGTCCCTGTAGAAGCGCTCCCCTATGGCCCTGAGGTTCTCGAACGTCGCCTTGTTCGGCACGCCGCAGAGGGCCAGGTTCAGGTTCTCGTCCCAGGCCTTCACGTCGAACTTCACCACGCCACCGCTCTCAAAGGATAGCTCGGCGGCCCTGATGGCGAGGCGCTCCCTCATGTTCCCGTTGCTCTCCCAGCAGATACGCATGAGGCGCCCCTCCCGCTCGGCCCCTTCTAAGGCCAACTCGCTCGTCCGGATGGCGTGCGGCATCTGGGCCGAGGGGTCTCCCCCGAAGTAGCAGATGCAGCTCACGCGCTTGTCCCTGAGCGCCACGTCCGCCAGCTCGCGGGCCGAGACGACGGGCCTCCTGTTGGCCGCAAGAGCCCTGTAGTGCCAGTTCTGGCAGTAGAGGCAATCGTACGTGCAGGCGCCGTAGAAGACGGCCAGGTTCTTGTAGCCCGTCTCGGCGCCCTCCTTGTAGGCGTATTTGGGATAGCCCCGGCCCGTGCAGCCGGGGCAGAACCACCAGGCCACGCAGTTCGTGGGCAGCGGGTCGTAATACCATTCTAAAACGCCCTTCTCGGGCGTCCCCCCGAGCCTAACGAGCCGGCCGTCCACGTTGGCCACGAGGCCGCAGAAGCCCACCTGCCCAGGCCCGATACGGCAATCGTTTGCGCACATCCCACAGGCCTTGCCAGAGGGGTCCTTGGGCGGTCTCGGGGGAAGGCCGAAGCGCTCTCGGCTCTTGGCCCTCACCTCGGCCACTATGACGAGCGCCTCCTCTGGCCGCTCCCTTATACAATCGAGGCAGACGCCCAACTTGCCCGATATCAGCATGGAGCGCCTCCCGCAGAGCTTGCACTCGCCCACTCAAGCTCCCTCCTCGCCAGCCCCCGCTCTCTTGGCTTCCTCGCCCTCTTCTGGCTCAAGCTCAAGAACCAAGGGGCCCTTGTAGCCACAATCAGGACATACGTACGTGGTCGGGAGGAGCCAGCCGCAGAAGCCGCCCACGCGCCTTATCCTCGGGCTCCCGCACCTGGGGCATACTCTAAGGCCCGACCTCCCGCGCCTCAGCCGCCTCAGCACGTCGAGCAGGCCCATGCCGCTCGCCGCCGTTACTGGACCTCTATGTTCTCCTCCGGGTAGCCCAGCTCCCTGACGAGGAACTCCTTGGCCTTCTCCCTCTGGTCGCCCTGGAGCATTATCATGTTGTTCTTCGCAGTTCCCCCGCAGGCGCAGTAGGCCTTCATCCTCTGGGCTATGCGGCTGAGCGGGATGTCCGTCGCCTCCACGCCCTCTATGATGGTCATGCCCCTGTTCCACTTCCGCCTCTCAAAGCGTATCCTTACCCTCTGCTGCTCCCTCGCTATCTCTCCGCAAACGCAGAGCTCCTTGGGGAGGCCGCAAACTGGGCATATCTCGGCCATCGGCTCCCCCTTACTCCTCCGCCCTCTCCATCCTCGCCTTCATATTTAAGATTAACTCCATCCGGCCCGAGCGCCCCGCTGAGCGTAAGCCATATAGGTCCCCGAGCTCCTATGGCCGGGGCGATAGGGGGCCCACGGGATGAGCAGGCGCAGGAGAAGGAGGCGTGAGGCACCTCCCCCGGTGGCGAGCGCAGGTCTCCTCCGCTTCTTCGAGGAAGAGCTACACGGCATGCGCATAAGACCCGAGATTGTCATCCTCGTGGCCGTAGTGCTCATAGCCTTCTCAATCCTTGCCAACCTCGGCTTCCTCGGCATACTCCCGCTCCCGAGCTGAGGACCACGGATATTTCAATCCCATTCGCCGGGACAACCTCATTCGTCAGCCTTCGGTCGCCGAGGGGAAGCGCTTCAGGACGCCCGAGAAGCCCCTTCTGGCCTCTTCAAATGATGTAGAGACCGGTGCGGTGGTCTCCAGCTCGCCAGCGGGCCGCTCATGGGCGATAAGCTGGCCAACGCCCTCACTATAGTCGTGGAGAATCCCGCAGGAGGTCCGGCCATGCCGGATTTAAAGGAGGCCGGCTCACACTATCTCGACGCCGAGCTCGTGTTTGGCGAAGACCATGCCCTCCTCCCGGGTGAGCCTGTGCTTCCGCCCTATCTTGGCCCTGCAACGCCTCCTCCGCCTCACCCGGTAACCCGGCCTCTCGAGCGAGACGCATACGTCCATGCCTATTATGCCGAGCTCGGGGACGTACTTCGTGCCCGGTATCTCTATGTGCTCCTTTATGCCGAAGGAGAAGTTGCCGTTCTCATCGAAGCTCGAGGCCCTGACCTTGTTCTCCACGGCTGCGAGGGCCTTCTTCAGGAACTCCACGGCCTTCTGGCCCCTGAGGGTTACCACGCAAGCTATCGGCTGGCCCCTGCTTATCCCGAACCCCCTTATCGTCTTCTTCGCCCTCCTCACACACGGCCTCTGGCCCGTTAGCTCCTCTATTATCTTCATGGCCTTCTCGAGGGGCTCGCCAGGCTTTCCCACGCAGCAGTTAACCACCACCTTCTCTATCCTCGGCTTGAGCATGGGGTTCCTCGCCCATCTCTCGAGTATCTCGGCCTCCCTCTTCGGGTCAAGCGGGTCCTCGCTCAACGCTTGCCCACCTCTGGCAGGGAGATAGCTGGCTCCTCTTGCCCGACCACGAAGGCGTAATCGAGAATGGACCTGAAGCGCTCTCCCGTCGGGGCCTCGAGCTCCACCTCGAAGCGCCTCCTCTTCACGCCCTGGAGCCCCCTTATGGCCACTATGCGCCCGTGGCGGCCCATGTTCTTCCCGCCGGTTACGATGGCGTAGGCCCCCTCCTTCAGCCTGAAGTGCTCGAGGAGCTCCTGGCCCGGCAGGCCGAGCTTGAGAGTGTCGAGCGTCCTGTAGGCGTCCTCCACGGGGTTAGTGGGGTCCGCCACCCGGATGAGCAGGTTCCGCCCATCGTGGAGGTTCAGCTGAATATGGCCCCCCCTCACGGTCGTCTTGTCCTCGATGCGGCAGAGCTTGAAGCTCGCCTCCTCGCCATCTATGGGGTGCAGGTCGAGGCCCTTCGGCGTCGGGAGGACGCGGAAGCTCTGCCCGAGCTTCTCTACGGTTATGACATCCATGAGGCCGACGGGGAACTTCGGCTCCCTGCGGACGACGCCGTCCACCTTGATGTCCCCCCTCTTTATGATGATGCGGGCCTCCCGGGCCGTCTTGGCGAGGCCTAAGACATCTCGTACCACTATGGCGAGGGGTATGCAGCGCTCTATCGGGTGGGGCCCCGGCACGGGCCTGACTGTCCAAGTG
>CAYUYX010000100.1:0-5203 GCA_964449495.1 uncultured Candidatus Bathyarchaeia archaeon | reverse complement strand
GCCTCCGAGGCCATGAGGGGGGCCCTTGAGACCCCGAGGGGCCCGTTCAGGGTGGGCTTCGGCAGGGCCATCCCGGAGGGCTTCTCCATAGACGATGGCATGGGGCCCGGCGGCATCGTTGCCATGGCGGTCGAGGTAGGCGGCTCCAGGTGGGCCTACGTGGTGATAGACGGGAACAACATGGTGAGGGGGCTCAGGGAGCGCCTCCTGGCCGAGGCAGAGGCCCTCGGCTTCTCCGGCGGGGAGGTGATGACGACGGACACGCACGTGGTGAACGCCAGGGTGCTGGTCGAGCGGGGCTACCACCCGGTCGGGGAGGTCATGGATTGGGATGTCCTGGCCAGCTACGTGAGGGAGGCGCTCCAGAAGGCCCTGAGGGCCATGAGGCCAGCGCGCCTGAGGTGGGGCATCGTCGAGGCCCGCGGTCTGAGGGTCTTCGGGGCCGAGCAGCTGAAGCGGTTGTGCGAGCTACCGCTGGACTCTATAAGGGCCGTCAGGAACACGGCCGTGTGCCTCCTCGGGCCGGTCCACGCTCTCCTGCTCCTCCTCGCCTTCCTCCTCTAAGCCCCCCGGGCGCCCAGCTTCTCCGCCACCAACTTGGCTATCTCGACGGATACGAAGAGGGCGATGGAGAGCCCCAATGCCCACAGCCAGCCATCGAGGCCGATGGGCACGACCTTGAAGGCCTCGTTCAGGATGGGCGTGTAGAAGAGCGGTATGGTCATCAAGGCCGATATGACCACGGATGCCAGGAGGAAGCGGTTCTTGAGCGCCCCAACCCGCCAGATGGGCTTCTTCAGGGACCGGCTGTTCACGGCGAAGGCCAGCTCCATGAGTATCATGCTGAGGAAGAACACGGACCTCGCCACCAGCTCGCCCTGGCCCATGAAGAACACGAGGGTGCACATCAGGGCGCCCGTCATGGCGATGGGGATGAGCGTGAGGTACAGCTTGACGTCCCGTGTGAAGATGCTCTCCCTCGGGTCCCTCGGCGGCCTCCCCATCACGTCGGGCTCGGCCGGGTCGATGCCCAGGGCCAAGGCCGGGAGGCCGTCCGTCGTGAGGTTCACCCAGAGTATCTGGGCGGCCGTGAGGGGGAGGGGGAAGCCGAGGATGAATGCCACCACCATGACGAGGACCTCGGCTATGTTGCAGCGCATGAGGTAGGCCAGGTACTTCTTTATGTTATCGTAGATGCGCCTCCCCTCCTCCACGGCCGCCACTATGGTTGCGAAGTTGTCGTCGGCCAGCACCATGTCGGAGGCCTCCTTCGTTACGTCGGTGCCCGTTATGCCCATGGCCACGCCTATATCGGCCCTCTTCAGCGCTGGGGCGTCGTTCACGCCATCGCCCGTCATGGCCACCACGTGGCCCTTCTCCTTCAGCGCATCTACGATGCGGACCTTGTGCTCGGGCGATACACGGGCGTAGACGCCCACCTCCTCTACCACGCGCTCGAACTCCTCATCACTCATCTTGTCCAGCTCGGCCCCCGTGAGAGCACGCCCGATGTCCATGTCCAGCTCCTTGGCCACTGCGATGGCCGTTAGGAGGTGGTCGCCCGTTACCATGGATACCTTTATGCCGGCTTTCTTGCAGAGCCCTATGGCCTCTCGGACCTCCTCCCTCGGCGGGTCTATCATGCCGACTATGCCCAGGAATATGAAGTCCCCCATCTCCACGCTCTCGTCGTACTCGCTCGTCTTCTCCTCGATGGGCTTGTAGGCGATGGCGAGGTTCCTCAGCGCCTGCCTGGCCATCTCCTCGTTCGCAGCCATTATGCGCTCCCTGTCCTCCTCCGTGATGGGCCTCGGGCCACCGGCATCCCAGATGTAATCGCATTTCTCGAGCACTATCTCGGGCGCCCCCTTCATGTAGGCGTGAACGGCCCCCTCCGGCGTCTCGTGGATGGTCGTCATCCGCTTGCGCTCCGACGTGAAGGGGACCTCCCCTATACGGGGCATGCGCTTCCTCTCCTCCTCCACGTCGAGGCCGGCCTTGGCGGCTAGGACCACGAGGGCGCCCTCCGTCGTGTCGCCCCGTATCACGTAGCGCCCCTCCGCCATGGCGAGCGAGGCGTCGTTGCAGAGGGCGGCGGCCCTGAGGAGTAGCGATAGGCCTTCGTCGGCCAGCGGGTCTATCTTCTCCTTGCTGCCCGGGGAGAGGAACGCCCCCTTGGGCTCGTAGCCAACGCCGGTTACCTCGATGAACTTCCCGGCGTAGTAGATGCGCCTGACCGTCATCTCCCCCTTCGTCATGGTGCCCGTCTTGTCCGAGCATATTATGGACGTGCAGCCGAGCGTCTCAACGGCCGGCAGACGCCTGACGAGGGCGTTCCTCTTCGCCATCTCCCAGACCCCCACGGCGAGAGCCCCTGTTACGACGGCCGGGAGAGCCTCGGGCACGGCCGCTACCGCAAGGCTTATCCCCCAGAGTATCATCTCCACGGGCTCGTGGCCCCTCAGGACCCCGAGGCCAGCCACTACGAAGCAGACGGCGAGGCATAGCGCTCCGAGCCAGCGCCCGACCTCCGCCATGCGCTTCTCGAGGGGGGTGGCCTCCTGCTTCACCACCTGCACCATGGCGGCTATTCTCCCGAACTCCGTGTTCATGCCCGTGGCCACGACCACGCCCCTCCCGCGCCCGTAGACGACGGTGGTGCCGGAGAAGGCCATGTTTATCCTATCCGGAACGGGCGTGTCCGCTGGGAGGGGATGGGTATTCTTGTCCACGGGCACCGACTCGCCCGTTAACACGGCCTCGTCTACCCGGAGGTTAACGGCCTCCATGAGCCTCAGGTCCGCCGGCACCTTGTCGCCCATGCGGAGGACGACCACATCGCCGGGCACGAGCTCACGAGCGGGGATAACGCGTTCCTCGCCTTCCCTGATGACCCTCGCCGTCGGGGCTGCCATCTCCCTCAGGAGCTCGAGCGCCTTCTCCGAGCGGTACTCCTCCACGAAGCCGAGGATGGCGCAGGCGAAGATTATGGCCACGATGGTTACCGCGTCCACGAGCTCCTCGTGGGCGGCCAGGATGTTCCCGCCCGTCCTCAGCCACCCCATGGCCAGGGAGAGCGCCACGGCTATGAGCAAGATGAGGACGAGGAAGCTCTTGAACTGCCTCAAGAACAGGAGGAGCATGGAGCGCTTCTCCTCCTCCTTCAGCTCGTTGGGCCCGTATTGCTCGAGCCTCCTCGCCGCCTCGGCCTGGCTGAGGCCGTCGGGGCCCGTCCTGAGCCGGGCCATCACCTCCTCCACGGTCAGGGCATGCCAGTTGGCGGGCTCTCCCGAAGCCATGCGCGTTCTCCTCGACATGCCCGTTTCCGTATCTCACAAAAAGGTTTGCTCACGGCTCGGGCGCTCTATACCGAGGGGGCCCGGGAGGCCGTCCAGACCTCCCCAAAGCGTGAAATACGTCTGCCGAGGAGCGCCGGGAGGTGAGAGCTTGCCGAGACCTGAGGTGGTCCTGAGGGGCCGTCCTGGCGAGCGCTACCTCCTCCTCGGCAACGAGGCCGTGGCAAGGGGGATAATAGAGGCTGGCGTGGGCGTGATGACCACCTACCCGGGCACCCCGAGCTCTGAGATAGCGGACACCATATCGGCCGTGGCCAGGGAGGCCGGCATCTACATGGAGTATTCCACGAACGAGAAGGTGGGCGTGCGGGCCGGCATGGTGGTCATCACGGCCGATGACCCGAACTGCTGGTCGAGCCAGAACGAGCAGGACAACCGCTACTACGCCATGCTATCGGGCCTCCCGTGCCTCGAGCCCTCCACGCCCCAGGAGGCGAAGGACATGTTCCTCCGGGCCATAGCCATATCGGAGCGCCTCGAGCTTCCCTGCCTCCTCCGCATGGCGACCCGCGTCAGCCACACGAGGGGCCCCGTCCTCTTCGGCCCGAGGGAGAAGCCTGTCGAGAGGGGGCACTTCGAGCGAGATGTGGCGAGGTTCGTCATGGTGCCAGCCCACGCAAGGGTGAGGCATCGTGTCCTCCTGGAGCGCATGGGGGCAGCGCGTGAGATGGCCGAGACCTCCGATTTGAACAGGGTGGTCCGGGAGGGAAATGAGATAGGCATTATAACATCTGGCGTGGCCTTCAACTACGTCGTCGAGGCGGTCGAGAAGGCCGGGGTGAGCGCAGGGGTCCTCAAGATAGGCTTCATCCATCCTTTCCCGAGGAGGCTCGTGGCGGATTTCGCATCTAAATACGATGATGTGCTCGTGGTGGAGGAGCTCGAGCCCTACCTCGAGCTGAACGTCCTGGCCGCCCTCCAAGAGGCCGGGGTGAGCACGAGGGTGCACGGCAAGATAGGGGCCGAGCTCATCCCGAGGCACGGCGAGCTCTCCACGAGGCTCGTCCTAAGGGCTCTGTGCTGCCTCACGGGGAGGGAACTTCCCTCCGATTTCAGCGCCGTGGACGAGCGCGTGAAGCGGGCTGAGCCGCTCCTGCCCCCGAGGCCGCCCGTGCTGTGCCCGGGATGCCCGCACAGGGCCTCCTTCTTCGTGATAAAGCGTGTGGTAGGCGAGAAGGCGGTCTGCACGACGGACATAGGGTGCTACGCCCTCGGGATACAGCCGCCCCTCAGGATGGGCGATGTCCTCATCTGCATGGGGGCGAGCGTCGGGACGGCCTGCGGGATAAGCAAGGCCCTTGGCGAGAGGGTGGTGGCCGTCGTCGGCGATTCCACGTTCTTCCACGCAGCCATCCCGGCCTTGATAAACGCCGTCTACAACCAGCACCCCATCACGGTAGCCGTCTTGGATAACCTGACCACGGCCATGACGGGCGGCCAGCCCCATCCGGGGATGGGCGTCAAGGGGACGGGCGAGCCCGGGAAGCGCATCCTCATCGAGGAGGTGGCCAGGGGCTGCGGGGTGGAGCACGTCTACGTGGTGGACCCGTTCGACATCAGGGAGGCCACGGAGGCCTTCAAGGAGGCCGTTGGCGTGGAAGGCCCATCCGTCGTGGTCTTCAGGCAGCGCTGTCGTCTCGAGGTGGTCAGGGAGGCCAGGAGGAAGGGCATCGAGCTACCGAAGTACGAGGTGGACCAAGAGGCCTGTACCCGCTGCGGGGTCTGCGTCAAGGCGTTCGGCTGCCCGGCCCTCGTGTTGGCCCCAGATGGCTCCGTCAGAATAGACGAGGAGCTGTGCACGGGCTGCGGCGTCTGCGCCCAGATATGCCCGTACAACGCCATAAGGC
>CAYUYX010000099.1:0-5220 GCA_964449495.1 uncultured Candidatus Bathyarchaeia archaeon | reverse complement strand
CGGGCCACCTTTGGCCAGAGCGCCTTAAGGCCCGGCAAGGCTGATGCCTTGAGAGACGGGCGTGGCTACTTATTAAGTGCATGGGGCGTCGGGGAAAACCCGAAATCAAGCCTCAAGCATCATAACCCAGTTTTTCATCTTCTCGCTCGGCCCCCCATCTCCTGAAGTGGTCTAATACATCCATGCCCAATAGGCCATCCTCAAGCGTGGGCGCCCGTATGAAGAGCGTATTGCATTCCCTTAGCCATATTGTGAGAGGAAGGCCCTCTACCGTCTCAAATATCAGGTAAACGTCGTGTAGCTTGCGAGGTATTATAGTGCCACCGATTACATCATGGGGCTCGCCGGGCTCTAATGACCTGTAGAGGTCGTTGGATATTCCTACGCGCTCAGCATATACGGTAGTGGTCGTGCTTCCCGTATCGATAAGCATATTGAGGCGCCTCATCCTCGGAACCTCCATGCACGTAAATTGGCATAGGACGTAGTAAGACATCCCCAGTCTCCTCGCCAGAATTCTCCTCAAGAGGACACCTCACTTCAGCATCTTGATTTCTCTCGGAGGAATGTATATGATTAATGTATCTATCTCGGGGTTCTCAAATCTATTCTTCAGCCTTTTAGCAAGGGCGCTTATATCTCTATCGTAATCTACGACCTCCTTCTTATAAACCGCTATGAAGGAGCCCCCATGCTTCTTCTTGAGTTCTTCCCAGTGCTCGCTAACCCACTTGAAGTCCTCTTGCGTCCACTTCCGGAATTCAGGTTTTGGCGTGTCGCTCGGCAAGCGTTCTACTATGGGCATCTCATGAGGGAGGATAAGATAGCGTATATAAATCTTCTCATGCCTCAAGGTCTGGCGAGATTGGCGCTCAGAAGTCCACGCTCCGCCCCTCATAAGCGTATGTGAAGAGGCGCCTCAGCTCCTCACGCCCGGCCTCCCTCGGGTTGGCCACCAGGCCCGTGGACTCCATCGCCCTATCGACAAGCCTATCCAGCTCCGCCTCGTAAGCGCCCTCCTCTACGCCCAAGTCGGCCACCCTCAACGGGCCATCCACGTCCTCTATGAGCTGCCTGACGGCCCTCACGAGCGCCTCGGCCAGCTCCCCCGGCCCTCCCGGGCCCAAGCCGAGGGCCTCGGCTATCTCGGCGTATCGGGCGGGCTCCTCACGGGCGTTATACTCCATCGTGTAGGGCAGGAAGACGGCCACGGAGCGCCCGTGCGGGATTTTGAAAACGGCGCCCAAGGCGTGGCCCAGGGCGTGGGCGAGGCCGATCTGGGAGTTGCTGAACGCCATGCCGGCCATCGTGGCTGCGTTGTGCAGCTTCTCCCGGGCCTCCATATCTGAGCCATCTCGGTAGGCCCTCGGCAGGTAGGCGAATATGGCCCTTATGGCCCAGAGGGCCAGGGCGTCCGAGAAATCGTTGCGCCACCTGGATGTGTAGGCCTCTATTGCGTGCGTCAGCGCATCTAAGGCCGTGTCGGCCGTCAGGCGGGGCGGCATGGTGGACGGCAGCCTCGGGTCCAGAATGGCCACGTCGGCCACCACCTCCCTTGAGGCCAGCTCCATCTTGCGCCCCTCCTCCTCGTCCGTTATGACAATGGCCCACGTGGCATCTGCGCCCGTCCCGCTCGTTGTGGGTATGTTCAGCAGCCTGGCCTTCTTCCTGAGGCCCAGCTCCACGAGCGGGCTTATCTCCTCTAAGGCCACGTCGGGGCGCTCGTATAGGGCGAAGACGGCCTTGGCCACATCCATGCAGCTCCCGCCCCCCAGGCCTATTATCCAGTCCGGCCCGAAGGAGCGGGCCACCTGGACGGCCCTCTCGACGATGCGCTTGGAAGGCTCCGGCTCTACGCCGTCGAAGACCTCGACCTCAAGGCCGGCCTTCTCCAGGCGCCTCGCCACGTCGTCCAATATGCCCAGGGAGCGCATGGTGCGGTCTGTTATGACGAGCGCCCGCTGGCCCTTCAGCTCCTCAAGGTAATCTAAGGCTCCCTCGCCGGTTATTATCGTGCGGGGGAACGTCAGCTCCCACAAGGCCCCTACCCCTCTGACCTGAACGTGCCCTCATAATAAAAGAGCCCTCTCTACTCTATTGGCCGGGCGTGTTGGTAAAGGCTATGCTGAAGGCCTTAGGACACGGTATAATTTGAGGGCTAATAAATAAACGGTGAAGCGCTCGGAGGAGGGGTTAGAGATGACGAGCAAAAGAAGGGAAAAGGCGTGCTCGACGAGGTTAAGGCCCTCAGGGCATCGCTTGAGGCCGAGAAGAGGGCCTGTGCGGGAGAAGACACGGGGATATCGAGCACCGTGGGGGAGCTAAGGGAGAGATTGACGGAACTCATCGTCAAGGCCTTCCTCCGTGATTGGTTCAGGAAGCACGCACCAGAATACGAGGTCATCTATTGGGACGGCATGGGGGCCGATATCCTGATAGAGGGCCGGGGCGCCCTGGCGGCCATAGACATCGCCATAACGCCCAAGGAGGAAGATGTCGAGCAGCTGAAGGCGGGGGCCGGCGCCATAGCCGAGAAATGGGGGAAGAGGCCCGACCTCCTGGCGGTTTACTCTCAATCCGGCGTTATGCCATCTAAGGTTGTCGAGCTGGCCGAGAAGAGGGGCATCTTCGTGCTCAGGAGCCCGAGGAGGCTTAAGGAGCTATTGGACGAGCTGGCGGGGCGCACGGGGACGGGCCTTACCTGAACTCCGTGGGCACCTTCGTGGCCGTCTTCACCAGCTCCGAGGCCGCCTTCGTGTAGCGCATCACCTTCATCAGGCTGCCCCTCAGCTTGAACTTCCTGGTCAGCAGGCCCCCAATCGGGTCTATCTCGCCCCTTATCAGCTTCTTCCAATTAGAGTATGGCCCCTCGAAGACGAAATCGGCCTTCTTGGCATCACGGCTCGGGACCATGCGGGCTTCCCGGCACTTGCCATGCCATAGGTCCACGTAGAACACGTATTCCCTGTCGAGCCCCTCATCTGGCGTTATGATGAAGAGGAAATCCCCCTCCCAGTCCTTGGCGGCCTCCTCATAGGCCTTGTTCTTGTTCAGCTCCTCCTTGAAGCGCTCTATCCACTCCTCGCTCGGGAACAACACCATGGGCCATCCCTCGCCCACATCCCTCATCTGCCTGTCTCTTAAGCCTTGGCCCTTGCGGGCTTTTACGGTCGCTAAGTTTATCAAATAGGGCGTGGGCTCCTGCGTGGATATGGCCGACGAGCAGGCCCGTGAGTGGTGGAGGGAGGCCCTCAGGGATTTAGGAGGGTCGAGAGGTGGCTGGCCGAGAGAGGCCTAATAAGGCCTTAAAGGCCCGTTTTGGGCTAAACGAACTCGGAGAACCGATTGATGCGACTGTGGAGCGCTTCTTGGAATTGCTCCTCAGGAAATCCCCTTACAGGCTGAGGGCCTTCGTGGTCTTCGGCTCAAGGGCCCGGGGGGACTGGAGGCCCTGGAGCGATACGGACGTGCTGCTCGTGATGGAGGGTGTGGAGGGCAAGGTGGTGTGGGGGGCCATGCACGAGCTGGGCCTCTCCTGGGCCGATTTCAAGGGCCTCCCCCCGGCCGGGCTTCAGGCCCGTGTCTTCACGCCGGATGGCTTCAGGGCGCCCTTAGGGCCTTCAGCCTGACGGCCCTCGACGCTCTTGAGGAGGGCATCGTCCTCTACGACGATGGCTTCTGGCGGGATGTCAAGGCCGAGTTCGAGGAGATGAAGCGCAGGGGAACCGTGAAGAAGACATCTTTTGGCTGGGAGGTAAGGGGCTGAGCCTCATCTCCCTGGCCCCCTCGGGCGACATGGCGTATATAAGCGGCCCTACGCCCGGTATGAGGAGGGCGCTGACCTTGTCGTCCGGGCCCGAGGAGGCCATCGAGGCCGTGAGGAGGGCTCTTGAGGGGCGTGTCGGCCGTGTAGAGGAGCGCATAATCGAGTTCGGTCTTGGAAGAAGGCTCGCCCGCTGGTGCGATCACTACGGCCTCAAGTTCGGCGCCCTACCCCCAGAGCCCTTCAGGGTCGATGGCGTTATGGAGGGGGAGCACGTCATCGCCTTAGTCCAGATGGCCAAGAAGGGCTCAGAGGAGGACGTAGAGCAGCTATTGGAGGGAGCCCGCATATATGAGGAGCGAGTGGGCGAGAGGCCAAACGCCCTAGTGCTCTTCATATATGCCGATAGGCCCTCAGAGGCGTTAGTAAAAGCCTGCGAAGAGCGAGGCATAATAGTGGACAACAGCCCGAGGCGCATAGCCCGTAGGCTGGCCGAGTTAGATGAGAGGCTGGGCCGGGGAGGCTGAGCGACCGGGTCTTGGCATCTCCCTGCTTTCCCTCAGCATGCTCTCGGCCACGATCTCCTCTAATCCCTCTGACTTGAGGGATGATGTAAGGAGGCTTGAGAGCAGGTTTAAGCGGCTCATGGGCACACTAACAACCATGTGGACTACAATAATAGCTATGCTGATCACCGTAGTGCTAACCGTGCTCTAAGGTGATTTAGGGGTTTCTAGCATTATCCCGGCGGTAGCCCAATCCCCTCTAGCCCTAGCTTTCCCCTAATCTTTTCACGGAGAGTGGGGCCGTAGAGGCGTTCGTGTCTTTAGCGTTTTTAATAACCTTAATAAGCGCCGGAGGCCTCACGCTAGTGGCCTTGCCCGCTAGGAGGCTCGATGAGTTCTACGGGGTCAGCCCCGGGGGCCACCCCCTCACCAGGGCCGACCTTGAGGGCCTGCTGAAGAGGGCTGCCGACATCATAAGGACGATGGTGGATTACAGGTTCATATTGCTCCTCCTCTTCCTCAAGCGCCTGAGCGATGTCTGGGTGGACGAGTATGAGGAGGAGATGGCGGACTTAGTGGCCAGGGGCTTGCCTAAGGATGAGGCCGAGGAGGAGGCCAAGGCGAAGGCCTACCACAAGTATCACATGGACGAGGAGTGCCTCTGGGACAGTATAAGGCGTGGCCCCCCGGCCAAGCTGCCGGAGAGGCTGGCCAGGGCCTTCAAGAGGCTTGAGGACCTGAACCAGGATTTCAGGGGGCTGTTCGGCTGGTTCAACTTCGACGTTTTCGCCCAGAGCCATGAGGCCGGTGAGGTCCTGCGCCAGCTATTCGAGCTGTTCAGCGGCGTCAACCTGGGCAAGAAGACGGTCTCAGCGGACATGATAGGCGATGCTTACGAGTGGGTCCTGAAGCACTTCGCCCCCCAGAGGGCTAGGGAGGGCGAGATACTCA
>CAYUYX010000098.1:4159-5244 GCA_964449495.1 uncultured Candidatus Bathyarchaeia archaeon | reverse complement strand
GTCCTGTACATCAATACGTTGGCGGAGGCAAAGGCCGAGGCAGACGTGATATGCACGTCTGGGAACGCAATTCAGGTGGTGAGGGCCCTTGAGGCAGACGAGGTGCTCTTTGGCCCAGATTGGAACTTGTGCTGGCGCGTTAGGAGGGCCGTGCCCGATAAGGCCGTAACGCCCGTGCCGGAGCACGGGTACTGCTACGTCCACAAGCTATTCGATGTCGAGGATGTCCTCAGGCTGAGAAATCAGGCTTATCCTGGCGCCAGGCTCCTCGTTCACCCGGAGTGCGACCCGGAGCTCCAGGAAGCCGCCGATTTCGTGGGGAGCACGGGCCAGATGTACGAGTACGTCCGCTCCTCCGGCGGGGGGGACTTCCTGGTGGCCACGGAGGTCGGCCTAATCGAGCGCATGAGGAGGGAGCTCGGGGATAGGGCGAGGGTGGTGCCCGCCAAATCAGATGCTATCTGTGCGGAGATGAAGCTGATAACGCTCGAGAAGGTCCTGAGAGCCCTTGAGAACGAGAAGCCCCTCGTCAGGCTGCCGAGAGATGTGGCTGAAGGGGCTCGGGCCGCAGTAGAACGCATGTTCGAGCTCACGGGGGCCCTAAGGCATGAAATCGCACCTGCTCGTTGAGAAGAAGGTGAGGGAGGCCCTTGAGGAGGACATAGGCTTCGGGGATATCACGAGCCAGCTCATCGTGCCCGAGGACGTGGAGGCCGTCGCAGAGGTGGTGGCAAGGGAACCCGGCATCCTGGCCGGGGTGGAAGAGGCCAGGCTGGCCCTCGAGCTCCTCGGGGCCAGGGTGGTATGGTCCATGGAGGACGGTTCCTCCATCAGGCCGGGCGACGTGGTGCTGAGGGCCGAGGGGCCCGCCAGAGCCCTCCTGGCCGCCGAGAGAACGGCGCTCAACTTCCTGATGAGGATGAGCGGCATAGCCACGGCCACCGCAGAGCTGGTAGAGCTGGCCAAGAGGGCCCGGCCGGGCGTCCGCGTGGCCGCCACCAGGAAGACGGCCCCCGGCCTCCGCTTCTTCGACAAGAAGGCCGTTGAGATAGGCGGGGGCGATACCCATAGGCTGAGGCTCGATG
>CAYUYX010000098.1:0-4149 GCA_964449495.1 uncultured Candidatus Bathyarchaeia archaeon | reverse complement strand
CTCGATGAATGCGTCCTGATAAAGGACAACCACGTGGCCGTCGTCGGCTCCGTGGCCGAGGCCGTGAGGAGGGCCAGGAAGGCCGTCAGCTTCACGAAGAAGGTAGAGGTAGAGGTCTCCACGCCCGAGGAAGCGGTAGAGGCGGCGAGGGCGGGCGCTGACATAATCATGCTGGACAACTTCCCCCCGGAGGAGGTAGAGAGGGCCATCGAGCTCTTGGAGGAAGCCGGCCTGCGCTCTTCCGTGATTGTGGAGGTCTCAGGCCGGATAGGGCCCGATAATATAGCCGATTACGCATCAAAGGGCGTGGACATCATATCGTCCGGTTACCTAACCCACTCGGCCAGAGCCCTCGATTTCTCCATGAGCGTGTCGTGTATCCCGAAGCGGGCGTGAGGGCCCCATCCCCCAATATGCATGTGTTCAAGCCTTAAATAGGGGGCAGCACAACCTTCGTGTGAGGTGATAAAGATACCGAGGCCGGAGCCGGAGATAACCATACAGAATGTGGTGGCATCTGCGAGCCTCAACCAGAGAATAGACCTGAATGCTGTTGTCGATGCCTTTAAAGACGTGGAGTACAACCCAAAGGAGTTTCCAGGCCTCGTTTTCAGGCTGAAGAAGCCCAGGACAGCCCTGCTCATCTTCAGCTCCGGCAAGATGGTCTGCACTGGCGCTAAGAGCGAGAAAGCCGCTATAAGGGCCATCAAGACCGTGGTGAAGAAGCTGAAGAAGGCCGGGATAGTCATAAGGAGGAAGCCCGAGATAAAGATACAGAACATCGTGGCCTCGGGGGACCTGCACGGCGAGATAGACCTCGAGAGGGCGCAGGTAGAGCTCGAGAACACCATGTACGAGCCGGAGCAGTTCCCGGGCCTCATCTACCGCATGTCGGACCCGAAGGTCGTCATCCTCCTCTTCGCCTCCGGCAAGCTCGTCTGCACGGGCGGGAAGAGCGAGGAGCAGGTCCACGAGGCGGTGAAGAAGCTCCACGCCATCCTCGAGGAAAAGGAGCTCATATATTACCCAGAGGAAACCGCTTAGCGACATGAAGCCGGGTCGTGGAGGCCAAGGCCACGAGCTCGCCCGGGAGCACTATGAGAACCCATACGTCCTTAAGGAGATAGCCCGCTTCTCCAGAGGGCGCTGGGTGGCCGTCCACTGCGAGACCCTGGACAGCCTCGGGAAACACCTCATGGTCCGCTACCGCTCCGGTCGGGGCGGCTCTAAGAAGCCCCTGAGCGTCGAGAGGCCGGAAGACGTGGCCGCCATCCTATCCGAGCTCGAGGGGCTAAGGCCAAGGGCCTTCTACGCATCTGCCGCCATCTTCCGCAGGCTCGAGGAAGCCGAGGACGTAGCCGGGCCCGAGAACGCCATAGCCTTCACCCCCACGTGGGATATAGACAACGCGCTCGAGGGCTGGCGAGCGACTGTGGAGGCGGCGAGGGCCATATTGGACTTCCTCGACAAGCACGGTGTCTCCAAATCCGTTTTCGTGAAGTGGTCGGGCCGGGGAACCCACGTCCACCTTCACCACGGGGCCTTCTCGCCAGAACTCTTGGCGAAGCACGGCCCCCTCGACGTGGCTTACGCCGTGGTGGAGTACGCCCGCCTAAAGCTCGGCCCAGCCATAACGGACATATCGGCCGAGCGGGGGGCCTGGGCCCTCAGGGTGGAGAACAAGATGGACCCCCAGAGGGTCTTCACGTGCCCGCTCTCCCTCCACAGGGAGCTCGACGTGGTGGCCGTCTGCGTGGCGCCCGATGAGCTGGAGGACTTCACGCCGGAGTGGGCCCGGCCAGGCCGGTTCAGGCACTGGGAGGGCTGGGACCGCTTCGAGCCGGGCGAGGCGGACGAGCTGGCCCTGAGGGCCCTCGAACTGGTGGGCGGGTACCCCAGGCCCTACAGGCGGAGGAGGCGGAAGACCAGGAGCCTTTCAGACATGATAAGGAAGTATTTGAACATGCCGTCCTGGCAGGGTTAAAAGCGCCTTTCCTCCCATTAGCAAGGAGGCGCTACCGCCTCCGTGTTTAATAGCGGGGCGCCACACGAGTACTACACGGAGGAGGATGCCGGGGAGGCGGTCGAGCTCGCAGGGAAGGTGCTCGCCTTTGCGAGAGGAGCTCTTAGAACGTGCTAAGGCCCTGGGGCTTCCCTATGCGGAGGAGGTGGCCGACTTCTGCTCGGCCGTCATAGGGGGCCTTCGAGCCCTGGTGCATCATCGTCCACGGCTCGGTGGCCCGTGGCGACTACGTGCTCGGGAGGAGCGACGTGGATGTCCTCGTGATAAGCGACCGCTTTGAGGGCATGGACGTACGGGACAGGCTCAGCGAACTCCTGCCCCACGGGGCCGGCCGGCGGTCTTCTTCGAGGCCCTGGGCTTCACACGGGAGGAGGCCATGCGCATGCTCGAAAACCTGAACTTACTGATGCTGGATGCCCTCCACCACGGCAAGGTGATATACGATAAGGGTTCCATGGGCAGCTCAAGGCCAGGTTCGAGGAGCTGGTGGCAGAGAGGGGCCTGGTTAAGATAAGGAAGGGCTGGGTGGCCACGAGATAGCTGGCCGCAGGGCCTCAGAGACTAATCCCATCATCACGGCTTAGCCCATCGAATGTCATCACGGGCGTCTTCCTGGGCGTTTTCTCCCCTTGGACCGGGTGTCAAGGACAGGCGTCAGGCCAGCTTACGTGTTTCACGCCAGTAATCATCACGAGGTGGGCGAGGAGGGAAGTCTTATAAATCCCCTCATCTTCCATGAGCAGGGTATGCAGAATGCCGCCTGGTAGGGCGGGCACCTCATCTACCCTGGCAACGTTGTTGCTCGCCACCGTGGCCGTTGTCGCCAGCCTCGTGCTCTACGCCTACCTATCCGGTTGGGTTGCGGGCGAGGTAGGGGCAGAAGTCCACGTCAGGGTGGATAAGGTTGAGTACGTGGGCAACAACACCTACCGCATCTACGTCACGAACGTGGGTTCCTGGGACGTAGTGGTGAGGGCCGTCATCATGAAGTTCCAAGGACACGCTGTAAAGGACGAGCTTGACGAGCCCGTGAGGATAAGGCCAGGTGAGACCGCCGTCCTGATACATGACGAAGGTGGCTGGCCTACCCCGCCCGGGCCTGAGGATGAGGTCACCGTGGAGCTGCTGACCGTGGGGGGGGAGAGGGGACGGTATCCGTGTCCTTCAGCCTGACCGTGGCTGGATCGAGTTCCGGCGAAGGCCCTAAGGCCAAGGAACCTCTGACGGTGGAGGGCGTTGAGGTCGAGAATGGGTGGATTAAGGTGAAGGTCGCAAATAACGGCCCTGAGGAACTTACCCTCAGCAACATCACGGTGAGCACAGGGGCCATCAGCACTACGTGGGAAGACCTAGACCTAGCCTATGCCTGGACCTACAGCGATACGTATGAGGTAACCGTCAGGACCTACGAGGGGCTTGTTGCCAGCAAGGAGGTTACGCTTGCCGGGGCCCCCGCTCAGCCCTATGCCCTGGAGTTCAACGGCGACCCAGAGAGCTACGTGGATACGGGACCGATAAGAGGCTACACCGGGCAGCAGCTGTGGCACATCACCATAGAGTTCTGGATTAAGGTGACCAAGGTGGACCACGAAAAGCGGCTTGTGTTAAGCGGGCGTTGGGAGTGGCGAACGTGGTGGGGCAGGCGGGAGGGGCCAATCGAGGTTTACGTGTGGAGGGGCCATTACGGTGGGCGCTTCAACATAAGGTTTTACCTCCCCACGCCCGGCGCCTCCGCCAGTGTAGGCGCCTATAACTTATGGCTTAACAGGTGGTACCATATAACGGCCATCTTCAGCTCGGGCAGCTGGGTCTTCTACGTGAACGGGGAGGTAACGCAGGTGGGCTGCGCCATGGGCTGGGACCCCGTGACGCCCACCACCGGCTTCGTGATAGGCCGTGATTGCGAGCGCCCTTCCAGGGCTTTCTACGGGGTCATAGATGACCTACGCATCTACAACAGGCCCCTCAGCAGGGAGGAGATATGGGACAACATGAGGGGCCTGATAACCACCAGGGGCCTCCTGCTCTGGTATAGGTTTGACGAGGGAGGGGGCTCCCTGGTCCACGATGTATCCGGCTCCGGGCACGACGGCACGATACACGGGGAGCCGGGCTGGGTCCAGGGG
>CAYUYX010000097.1:0-5294 GCA_964449495.1 uncultured Candidatus Bathyarchaeia archaeon | reverse complement strand
GGAGGGGGCTCAGGTACTCGAGGGCCATGAGGGATTACACCATGGCGTCCCTGAGGAGCGCGTTCGCTATCCTGAGGGATTACCCGTTCTACATATCCTTCTTCGAGGCCTTCGGGACGGAGATGAGCTCCGTGCCGGTCGAGCGTATAGAAGAGCATTACAGGCCTGAGGAGAGGCTCGAGGAGCTCGCGACGTCCGAGGAGCTCGATGTGCTCGAGGAGAAGGCCCTCTCGCTCGCAAACCTCATATCCGACATAAGCGGTGTCCCGAGGAGGCACATGGGCGTAACGGGCTCCATACTCCTCAACATCCACGTGCCCGGCATCTCGGACATAGACCTCGTGGTCTACGGCCTCGAGGAGAGCTCCAAGGTCAGGGAGGCCCTTGAGGGGGCCCTCGACGACAGGGGCGTGGAGGTGGAGAGGCTCACGGGCGATATGGCCAGGGCGTGGTGCACGAGGAAGACGAGGCTCTACCCCCTCGAGCTCGAGGACGCAAGGAGGATACTCTCGAGGAAGTGGAACATAGGCCTCTACCGGGGGACGCGCTTCTCCGTCCACCCCGTCAGGACGGAGCGAGAGGCCGAGCGCTACGGGGAGAGGCTCTTCAGGCCCATGGGGAGGGCGACGGTCGTGGCAGAGGTAGAGGACGCAAGGGAGGCCATGTTCTTACCCGCCGTCTACAGGGTCCGGAGGGCCAGGATGCTCGAGGGGCCGGGCGTGAGGGCGGTCAAGGAGATATGCTCTTACGAGGACATCTACGCCGGGGTAGCCGGGGAAGGCGAGGAGGTGCTGGCGAGGGGGAAGCTCGAGATGGTCATCGATAAGCGGGAGGGCACCACGTACTTCAGGCTCCTCATCGGCTCCCTGTCCGGCGATGGCGAGTTCATCAAGCCCCTCGGGAGGGCGAGGCGATGAGGAGGGCCGGTTAGGCCGCTTATCATTTGCCGGAGATCTTCGCTATCGTCTGGGCGTGGCAGAGGGGGCACATCCTCGGCTCCCTCGGCTCCTCGTGCTCCCACTCGTACTTGCACTTGAGACACCGCCACCTGGCCATCCCAACCACCCACCCCCCGACGAGGAACGGGCGTTATAGCTCTTTCCTCTACGCGGGAGACCGGTAACTTTATCCCCTCTCATCAGGGGCGGTCGAGCGGGGACCGGCTTGAGGTCGGATAGATACGATGTGCTGGTCGTGGGGGCTGGCGTAGCGGGCTGCATGGCTGCGAGGGCCAGCGCAGAAAGGGGGCTGAGCGTCTGCGTAGTAGAGCAGAAGCCCGAGGAGCGAATAGGCGAGAAGGTATGCGCCGATGCGATAGGCAAGCACCACTTCGATAAGCTCGGCCTCGAGTACCCGCAGGGAGAGGAGCTGAAGGCCAGGATAAGGGGCATCAGGGTCTTCTCGCCGAGCAGGGCCGTATCATACTTCGTCCCTGGGGAGGGATTCATAATAAACAGGAAGCCCTTCGGGAGGAGGCTCTTGAGGGATGCCCTCGACGCCGGGGCCGAGCTGAGGGCGAGCACGAGGGCCACGGGCCCGATTATCAAGGATGGCTTCGTCGTGGGCGTGAGGGCGAGGGAGCTCGGCTCCGGGCGAAAGCTCGAGCTCCACGCAGAGGTGGTGATAGATGCGAGCGGCTTCCTCCCCGCCATAAGGCCGCGCTTGCCCCCGGAGGCCATGATGCCCAAGGGCCTCGCCCCGGAGGACTACTGCGTGGGCTACCGGGAGATAAGGGGGCTCCGGGAGGAGCTCGACGAGCCGGACGTATGCCACATATACCTGAGCACCAAGCTCGCCCCGGGGGGCTACGCCTGGATTTTCCCGGCCGGCGAGAGGAAGGCCAACGTGGGGCTCGGCGTCCAAGCCATAGAGGGCCACCCGAACCCGAGGAAGCTCCTCTATAAGGGGGTCCTCAGCTGGCCCATCTTCGATGGCTCGGAGGCCCTCGAGGCCGGTGGCTGGTTCATCCCCACGAGGAGGCCCCTCAGCAACATGGTGTGGAACGGCGTCATAGTGGTGGGCGATGCCGCTTGCCAGGCCAACCCCCTCCACGGCGGGGGGATAGGCCACTCCATGTTCGGGGGGGCCCTCGCTGGCGAGGTAGCCTCCGATGCCGTGGAGAACGGCGATGTGAGCCTCGAGGCCCTGTGGGTGTACAACGTGCAATTCATGCGGGAGACGGGGGGCAGGAACGCCGAGCTCGATGTGTTCCGTATCTTCCTCCAGAAGCTGGGCGATGACGAGCTCGAGTTCGGGATGAGGAAGAAGCTCGTGTCCGAGGGGGACCTGGTGCGTGTGTCGAGGGGGGAGAGCCTCTCCATGGGCCTCCGGGATAAGCTCTCGAGGGCCCTTAGGGGGATGAGGAGGCCGGGCTTCCTGAAGAGGCTATCGATGGTGGCGAGGCTCATGGAGGAGGTAAGAGAGCACTACCGCTCTTACCCGGAGGACCCCAGGGGCTTCCCGGGGTGGAAGAAAAAGACGGAGGAGCTCTTCTCCCGAGCGAGGGCGCTTTAGCGACCAGCTGTGCGCTTTTGTCCTACTCCTCGACGGTTATGGCCTCGGCCGGGCACTGAGTTACGCAGGCCTCGCAGACGAGGCACTCATCGGGCTTGACGGGCACGCTCTTGGGCGGGTCGCCCTGGAGCTCGAACACGCCGACGGGGCAGACCTCAACGCACGTCCCGCAGCCCGTGCACTTCTCCTCATCCACGGTTATCTTGGCCATCTCCCTTCGCCCCACACCCGGCGGTACCGCCGGGGATATAAGGGTGAGGGGGCCACGCCATGACGGGGCCTCACATCACGAGCTCCCTGAGCCTAAGGAGGGCCTCCCTTATGCTGGTCCGGGCCCTGTCCTCCCGGCGCCGATAGTCCCTGAGCAGGCGCCTGTAGGCCTTCGAGCCTATCTCCTTACGCAGGTACCTCGCCTCGAGCTCCTGCATATCTCTCTCGACGCTCCTGAGCTCGCTCTCCGCCGCCTCGAGGGCGCCTATCGCTTCTGCGACGATGCCGCCGGCCTCTCTCAGCTCCGGCGTCAGGGAGGCTATCCTCCTGTTCAGCCTCTCGAGCTCGTGCCTTATGGCCCTCTCGCGGGCCTTGTACTTCTTCCTCGATATCCTCCTCCTGTTCAGGGCCTCCCTGAGCGATGACAGCTCCTCCTCGAGGCTATTCTTCCTCTCGTAGGCCTCTACGAACTCCATTATCTTCTCCGCGGGCACGAGGAGGACGGGCGCTGGCACGGGCGCCACCGTGAGGAGCTTTATCAGCGCGCAGGCCAGGATGGCCCCGAGGCCGGCCCAGCACATGGGCCAGAAGGATGGCCAGAAGACGGAGAACGAGAAGGCCACGGTGATGGCCTCCCCATCGAAGGGGGTTGTGAGGCCGAGGAGGAAGCCCACCTCCTCGCTCAGAGCCCACCTCGCCACGTAATCCGGCTCGGGGCTGACCCAGGACACGCTGGCCCCCTCGGGCAAGACGACCTTCACGAAGAGGCGCTCCACGGGCCAGAGGAGGCACTCATCTGCCTCGAACCTGAGGGAGAAGCTCGTGGTGCCGTTCTTCAGCATGAGCTTCTCCCACGGCAGGCTGTACGATACCGTGATGGTGAGGGGGTCGAAGAACTTCACGGGCGTCCTGAGCGTTATCCTCACCCTCTTCACGCCCCACAAATCGGTTACCCTCACCTTGAGCGGCCCCATGAGGTCCGAGACGGATATGGAGGTCGCCTCCCCCGGCAGGATGACATCGAAGTACTCTACCTCGTGGTTCGTCTTGCTCCTCAGCGCATACTCATCGGATACCTTGAGGCCGCCGAAAGAGCCTATGGAGAGCTCCCTCGTGAGCTCGCGGCAGTAGAAGAGGGGGAGGGGGTCGCTCTCGCTGAACTCTATTACGGATACGTCCGTCTTGAGGCGGGGCACGTCCGTCGCGTTGTAGCAGACGTACCAGATGCCCTTCACCTTCTCGCTCCTCAGCTCCTCGGGCCTTATATCGGAGAGGATGGCCCTGGCCGGGAGGCCTACCCTGAACGTGAAGTTGTGTAGCTCGAGCGATGTGGTCGGGTAGAGGGGGACCTCGAGCCTATACGTGAAGCGCTCTATCTCCTCGCTGAAGCCCGTGGAGGAGAGGGAGCCGTTCACCACGAAGCGAATGAACAGGCTCGCCGTCTCGTTCTCCTCGAGCTCGAGGGGGGAGGGGAAGCTCAGGAGGAAGCCGAAGAAGCCCATGTCCCCGAGCCTCATCTCCTCGGAGAAGGAGAGCGGCGCCCCAGATGCGTTCTCGGCCTCCTTGTGCAGGATGAGCAGCATGTTCCGCTCGACCCACTCGATGGGGAAGCCGTAGAAGAAGGAGGAGAGCTCGGCGTCCCCCGTGGCCCTGACGGTTACGTTGTCCTCTATGATGAGGAGCGTGTAGTTCAGGTAGGCCAGCCTACGCACATCGGCCGTTATATTGGGGTGCTCGAGGGGGAGCTCGTCCGGCGGGGGAGCGGGGCAGGGAGGACGTTGTGGGGAATACGCTGCCCCAACGCGCGGGGGGCCATGTGAATAGCCCGTGCTCGAGAGCTGGGCCAGGAGGAGGAAGGAGGCCAGGGCGAATAGCGCGAGGAGCGCCCTCGTCCCCAAGGCAGGCCCTCCGCTCCCCCGGTGCACCGCACTTATTTAGCTTGATGCCATGCCCCGAGGCCCCTTCTCCCCACATCGAGGTACTGGGCCGCGAGAGAGGCCCTTCTGAAGCCGAAGATGCGCACGAGGTCCCAGAAATCCCGTATCTCCCGGCCGGCCCCCCGCTCGGACAACATGCGTTTTGCGGCGGAGGGGCCTATGCCGGGTACCCTGACGAGCTCGTGAAAGCCGGCCGTGTTCGGGTCCACGGGGAACCTCCAGGCCTGGAGCTCTGCGAGGGCGAGCTTCGGGTCCTTATCCGGCAGACGGCCATCTGGGCCCACGAGCTCCGCCAGCTCATCGGCCCCCACGCCGTAGTCCCTGAGCAGGAAGGAGGCCTGGTAAAGCCTCAGTACCCTCCTCCTCGGGCAAGCGGGCCTGCTTGCTAAAGGCGTCCCGGGGATGGGCTCGAAGGCGCTGAAGTAAACCCTCCTCAAGCCGAGCTCCCTGAACAGCCGCTCGGCCGTGAAGATGAAGTCCAGGTCGTTGTCCTCCACGGCCCCCACCACGAGCTGGATTTCCTCTTCACATCCGAGTGGCTCTACAGGGAGCTGGGCTTGAGGCGTGTTTACTTCAGCCCCTTCGAGCCCCTGCTGGGCACCCCCCTGGCCGGGCGTGAGCCCTGCCCCAAGC
>CAYUYX010000096.1:0-5373 GCA_964449495.1 uncultured Candidatus Bathyarchaeia archaeon | reverse complement strand
TCTCGAGGGTGATATGGAGCGGCTACCGGGTGGACGTCCTCATGAGGAAGACGGCCCTCGTGTGCGGCGTCGGGGGCCTCGGGGCCGTCGTGGCGGAGATATTGGCTCGCACGGGCATAGGGAAGATAATAATCGTGGATAAGGACATCGTGGCCGAGGAGAACTTCAACCGCCTCGGCTTCACCAGGAAGGAAATCGGGAGGCCCAAGGCGGAGGCGGTTGGGAGGCGCCTCCTCGCCATAAGGAACGGCCCGGATGTGCCGGAGCGCTTCAAGCTCGAGGTAGAAGCGTATTGGGCAGATGTGCTCGAGATGCCCAACCTCGGGAAGCTGGTGGCAAAGAGCGATGTGGTCTTCACGTGCTTCGATAACGCTGCTGCGAGGTTCGAGGTAAACCGCTACGCCGTCAAGCTCGGGAAACCGCTCTTCGATGGGGGGACATCGGCGGACGGCCTCAGGGGCTCTGTCAGGACGGTAATACCCGGGAGGACCCCGTGCCTGCAGTGCTACAACCCCCCGGATGCCTTCATAACGTCGGAGGAACCCGCCGCCAGGCTCGGCCGCTGCGATGCGAGCCTTGCGACCACCATGTGCATCGTGGCCTGCCTCCAGGCCGACCAGGCCTTCAAGCACCTCCTCGGCTACGGCAGGATAGCGCCGCTCATCAGGGTGTCCCTCGACGAGGGCGTGAACGTCATCCCCATGTACAACGTGGAGAGGAGGCCGGATTGCGAGGTCTGCCGGGACCTCTGACGCCCGGGCTCATCGCCTGCGCCTCCTCCGCCTTCTGGCACCGGCCCTGATGGCGTACTCCGGCCTGGTGGCCTCGTAATAGCCTATCAAGCCGAGGAAGTGGGCTATCCCCCATCTCCGCCAGTTCCTCTGCCAGTTCCGCTCGCCGAGGGGGCCGAGGCATGGCTCCCCCGTGCCGGGCTTCCGGTAATACCCGTAGGCTATGGCGCGCCCGAGGCCATCTGTCATCGGGGGGACCTCTGGGTAGCGGCAGGACAGCTTTATCCTGAAGGGCACGGGCCTTCCCCCGCCCGGGGGGAAGTAGAGGCAGTGGAAGACCCTCGGGTTATGCGGGTCGGGCCTCAGCTCCCTGAACGGAACGTGCTCCCCCCGCTCCTCCAGCCTCCGGACCCACTCCTCGAAGACGGCCACCTCCTCCGCCATTCTCCTCGCCCAGAGCTCGGGCCTCTTCCTCCCCGTGCTCGGGTCGGTCCCATCGGCGTAGACGAGCGTCTCCAGGAACGGGATATCGCTCAGAGGGTTCTTGCTCGCCGAGAGGTCCCAGTAACCCGCCACAGGCCCGTCCGCAAACCTCGGTATCAGCACGTTCGGGCCCGAGGAGGGGAACAGAGGCTTGAAGCGCTCCTTCATGCCTCCTAAAGTTTATAGGGGAAGGGGCTGATAAATGTTCGGGTGCTATTATGGCCATAGAGGAGCTGCCTCTCAAGAGGATAAGGACGGATGTGGGAGATGTGGCGGAGTACTCGAGCTTCAGGGACGGGATGAACGCCCTCGCCATGGCCATAATAGACCTCAGGGACGCCCTCCAGGCCCTCGACAGGAAGGTGGTGAGGGACCTGAACGCCTTGGATGGGGAGATAGCGGAGGCAAAACGCCATATCTCGGAGCTGAGGAAGGCCGTGGAAGAGCTCCCCCAGACGGCGCCGGCCTCCATCGAGGAGAGGATAAAGGAGATAGGCAAGCTCGTGGAGGAGAAGGTCCTCCCCATCATCGAGGCCCTGGAGGGGCTCCAGGACGTAAGGGAGGAGCTCTCCCAAGCCGTGCGCCTCATTAGGTTCCTCAATCTCCGCGTCGAGCACCTGGAGGCGAGGGTGGCCGGCTTGGAGGAGGAGGTGAGGCGCTTGAGGGTTCTGGCGCTCGGGGGCCTAAGAGAGGTGGGCGTCGGTGGGCGCTGAGGAGGAGATGGCGACGGCGTTAGAGGAGGTACGGAGCTCCGTCGAGGCCTACGAGAGGGAGTACAAGCCGGTTATAAAGAGATTCGCCGGCAAGAGCGGCTGGTACGCCTTAGTAGCCTTAAAGCTCATGGAGATAGGCCGTGAACTGCGCCTCACGACCGAGAAGGTGGCCTCTGTCGCAGAAGACCTCCTCACGAAGCTCTACGAGCGGGCAGAACGGGACGTCGGGTCTCTCTTGGCCAGGCTGGATGAGCATGTGGAGAGCCACGGGAAGGCCCTTGAGGAACAGCTCTCCACGCTCAAGGCCTGCGAAGAGGCGCTTAAGGAAGCTGTTCCAGACCTCAGGAAAGCCGTCTCCCTGGCCCAGAAGAAGCTACCCCCTGCCATAAAGGGCGTGGAGGAGGCCGTCAAGGATGCCAGCTCCGTCCTGGCGGCCGTGAAGGAGGACAGAACGGTCCTGGGAGAGGTGGCCTCCGCCCTCGGGGAGCTCAGGGGAAGTCTCGACGAGCGCTTGAACGAGCTTTCCTCCCTCCTCGGCGAGATAAAGGCGGTTTACGAGCTCGAGGAAGCGGTGAGCGGTAACGTGGCGAAGCTGACGGAGCTCGTGGAGACCCTCCTCCCGAGGGAGCGCGAGCTCGCAGCCGAGAAAGAGCGGTTGGAGGCGGAGAAGAAGCTCGTGGAGGAAGAGAGGGCACGGATGGAGGCGGAGAAGAAGGAGCTCGAGGAAAAGCTCTCTAAGCTCGATGAGGAGCTCAAGCTGAGGGAAGAGCAGATATCCGTTCTCCTCGAGCGCTCGAAGGTCCTCGAGGACAAGGCGGCCGCTCTCTCGGACGTGGCCTCCTTCCTGGCAAAAATACTCGATGAGGTGAAGGCTGAGCGGAAGGAGCTCGAGAAGCTCAGGGGGGAGCTCGTGAGGAAGGAGGAGGAGCTCAAGGCCCGGGAGGCCTACGTGTCGGAGCGCCTGAAGACCGTGGAGGAGACGAGGGCGAGCCTTGACAAGACCATGGACGTGCTCAGGGCCCTCTCGGGCGATATATCGAGGGCGGTCGAGCTACTGAAGGTGAGGGCGGATGAGCTGACGAAGCTCGTCAAGGACTTCTCGGACGTATCTAAGAAGGGCGTTGATGAGCTCGGCATAGCCATAAAGGATATCACGAAGAGGCTCGAGGAGCTCTCCGAGCGTGAGAAGGAAATAGCGGAGCTCGAGGCGAAGTATGCGGAGATAGCGACCAGGGAGAGGAGGGTATCGGAGCTCGAGGCAGCCCTCAAGGAGCGCGAGGCCCTTTTGGCCGAGGAGAAGAAGAGGTTCTCGGAGATGTTCTCGGAGGCCAAGAAGCACTACGAGGACATGCTGAGGCTAAGCCGCACCATCTCATCGGCTCTCTCGGACGTGAAGGCCGCCATAGACGAGTTCAGGGAGGCCAGGGAGGAAGTGGAGAAGAAGGCCGCCGAGCTCGAGAAGCTCAGGGAAGAGCTCGAGGCAAAGGCGGAGGCCATAAAAGCCCAGAGGGAGGAGCTCGAGCGTTGGAGGAGGGAGTGCCTTGAGCTCCAGGAAGCCGCGGATAAGGCCGCCGCCGAGCTCGAGTCCGTGAGGGCCGAGAGGGAGGAGATATCCGTGTTGAGGAGCCGCCTCCTCGAGGCCGTGTCCATGGCGGGGGAGAAGCTCTCCGAGCTCACGGACAAGGTCAGGGAGTACGATGAGTACATCAAGTCCTATTGGGCTCGCCTTGAGGCCCTCGGGGAGCTCAGGCAGGTAGAGGCCGAGCTCGAGACTAAGAGGGAGGAGCTGTCGAACCTCGAGGCGAGGAAGAAGGAGCTGAGCGAAGAGATAGGGGTACTCGAGGCGAGGAAGAAGGAGCTCGAGGCCGAGCTATCCGAGCTCGAGACGAGGGTAAAGGAGCGTGAGGCAGCCCTCTCGAGGCTTGAGAAAGCCATAAGGGAGGCAAGGGTGGGGGAGCTGGGCGTGGTCTCATGAGGCTTGGTCTCTCGCTCCTCTTCGCCTTGAGCAAGCCCTTGAGGGAGGCCCTGCCCGCCCTCCGCAGGGCCCTTGACGAGGGCGTGGAGCTCGTCGAGCTCGTGGACGAGGGCTTACACCGCTTGAACAAGAGGCGTGTATCCCTTCTGAAGCGGGAGCTCTCCTCGCTCGGTCTCGGGGTATCGGTCCACGGACCCTTCGTGGACGTGAACATCGGCTCGCCTTACGAGCCAGCCAGGCGGATGGCATTAAGAAGGCATTTTAAATCCATGGAGATGGCCTCCGAGCTCGGGGCCACGGCATGGGTATTTCACCCCGGCTTGTTCACGGGCGTCTCGCATTTCTACCCGGGCATAGAGTGGCGGCAGACCCTCCGCTCCGTGAGAGAGCTCCACGAGAGGGCATCGATGCTCGGCATCGACATATTCATGGAGAACGGCCACGACCCCGTTCCCTTCATCCTCAAGCGGGCGGCGGAGTTCTCGAGGTTCCTCTCGGAGCTTGAGCCGGACGTCGAGCTCAAGATAGCGTTCGACGTGGGCCACGCCTTCATCTGCGGCCAGGTCGAGGCGCTCATGAGGGCGCTCGGGGATAGGATAGGTTACGTGCACGCCCACGACAACGACGGCTCCTCCGACGCCCACATGGCCATCGGCTCCGGCGGGGTCAACTGGCGGGAGGTCATGGGCGGCCTCAAGGCCCTCGGCTACGACGGCCCCGTGGTGGTCGAGAGCGTGGAGGGCGTCTGGGAGAGCCTACGCTTCCTCAGAGCTCTCCTTTGAGGGACCCACGGAGCATATCGTGCTGTATATCGGCCCCCTCGGCGTCAGAACGCTCCTCTTCAACCTGACCTCCTCTGCGAAGAGGGAGCCGAAGTAGCGCTCGGAGTTCTCGGACACGAGCTCGACGAGGGCCGGCGTCGCCCTCTTCACCCTCGCGATGGTTACGTGGGGCTTGAAGCCCTTCGGGTCTGGCCTGAAGCCGAGGCCCCTCAGGAGGCGCCTAAGCTGCCCGTGGAGCTCCTCGAGCTCCTTGGAGCCCCTCCCCACGCCAGCCCAGATGACCCTCGGCCTGCTAAGGCTCGTGAAAGCACCGACGCCGCTTAGCTCGATGACGAAGGGCCTGAAGCGCAGAGAGCGCAGTACATCGCAAATCCTATCGGCCAGGCCGGGGGATATGTCGCCGAGGAACCAGAGCGTTATGTGCACGTTCTCCGTCCTCACGAGCGTCAGCCTTGCGCGCGTCCCCGCGAGGAGGTCCTGGAAGTCCCTTATACGCTCTAAGACATCGCTATCCTCTATGTCAATCGATATGAACGTCCTCCAGCTCAAGACGCCCGCACCGCTCCGGGCTATCCCATGACGATTGATAAGCTTAAGGGCTGTGGAGGCGGGGAAGGTCAGGCCACATCATGATACTGGCTCGCTTCCATGGTGCGGGGGGTGGGATTTGAACCCACGCAGGCCTGCGC
>CAYUYX010000095.1:0-5392 GCA_964449495.1 uncultured Candidatus Bathyarchaeia archaeon | reverse complement strand
AGGCTCAGGGAGGACATGAACAAGGGCTTTGAACGATATGACCGTGAGCTGGTCAGATTGAGGGAGGACATGAACAAGGGCTTCGAGCTCCTCCGCAGGCACATAGACGCCCTCGGGGCTCGATGGGGCCTCATGGCGGAAGAGGCCTTCAGGGAGGGATTAAGAGGCATCTTAGAGGAGGAGCTGGGCCTAAAGGTCGAGCGCTGGACGGGCTATGATGAAGAAGGCCTGGTTTACGGGCACCCCAGCTCTGTAGAAATAGATGTGGCCATAAAAAACGAGAAGCTCATCCTGGTCGAATTATCTTCGCATGCCAGGGCCTCCGATGTGGCCGCCTTTGCCAGGAAGGCGGAGCTTTACGCCAGGAAGACGGGCAAGAGGCCGGATAGGCTCGTGATAGTAACGCCGTTTGCCGATGAGGGAGCCAGGAGGCTGGCCAGCGAGCTCGGCGTGGAGATATACATGAAGGTCTGATGGAGCGCCTGGCCCTCGGCCGAGCCCGCAGCACTTAAGTAAGCGCTCTATACCCTCCGTCCGTGATGGAGAAGGGCGGGCGGGAGTTCAAGCACATAGTGAGAATCGCAGGCACCGACTTAGACGGGACTCTCAAGGTCCCTTATGCGCTGGCGAGGATTAAGGGCGTGGGCATCCGGCTCGGATGGGTCATCGCCCGTCTGCTCGGCCTCGACCCGGACATGCGCATAGGCTATCTCACGGAGGAGGAGACCCGCAAGGTGGAGGAGGTGCTGAAGGACCCCGTGGCCTACGGGGTGAAGCCCTGGCTCGTGAACCGCCAGAGGGACCCGGAGACCGGGCGAGATATGCACCTCATAGGGGCAGACCTGGAGCTGAGGATGAAGATGGACATCGACCTCATGCAGAAGATAAAGTGCTGGCGGGGCATCAGGCACGCCCTGGGCCTTAAGGTGCGTGGGCAGAAGACGAGGACCACGGGCCGGAGGGGCATGACGGTCGGCGTGGTGAAGCGCAGGAAGAAGTGAGGCGGGAGGTGAGCTGGCCATGGGAGACCCGAAGAGGCCGAGGAAGAAGTACAAGACGCCGAGGCACCCCTGGAGGGCCGACGTGCTGCAGGCCGAGCTGGAACTCATGGGCCTCTACGGGCTGAGGAACAAGCGCGAGCTCTGGAGGGCCAAGACGATGGTATCGAGCTTCAGGCGTATAGCCAGGTCGCTCCTCAGCCAGCCGCCGGAGGTGAGGGAGAAGCGTGAGATGGAGCTCCTCAACAAGCTCTACCGCCTCGGCCTCCTCGATGAGGGCGCCGTCTTGGACGACGTGCTCGACCTGAAGGTGGAGGACCTGCTCGAGCGGAGGCTCCAGACGATAGTGTGGAGGAGGGGCCTGGCCAAGACGCCCTACCAGGCCCGCCAGCTCATAACGCACGGCCATATAGCCATAGGGGGCCGGAAGGTCTATTCGCCGGGCTACATCGTGAGGCGCGATGAGGAAGAGCTCGTGTCCTACGCTCCCACGAGCCCTTTCACACATAAGAGACCCCCCGGCCTCGAGGAGGTGGGTGGTGAGGAGAGGTGAGCGGACCCGAGGCGGGCTCCAAGGCGAGGCGTGAGCGCTGGGGCATAGCCCACATATACAGCTCTTTCAACAACACCATCATAACCATAACGGACCTGACGGGCGCAGAGACCATCGTGAGGGCCTCGGGCGGGATGTTCGTGAAAGCCGATAGGCTGAAGCCCTCGCCCTACGCAGCTATGAAAGCAGCGGCCTACGCAGCGGAGGTGGCGAAGAAGAGGGGCATAACGGCCATCCACATAAAGGTGAGGGCCCCCGGCGGCCCGGGGCCCAAGACGCCAGGTCCCGGAGCTCAAGCGGCCATAAGGGCGTTGGCGAGGGCTGGCGTCAGGATAGGGCGCATAGAAGACGTAACGCCCATACCGCACGATGGGACGAGGCGGAAGGGAGGGCGCAGGGGCCGCAGGGTTTAGGCCCGCTCGGAAGCGGGACGCCACGTCCTCCTGCCCGGGATTGGAGTTCGATTTAGGGCCCGATTAAGCTTAAAGCCCGAGGTGCGGAGAGACCGGAAGAGGGCCTAAAGTATGCCGGACGAGCTCGACGAGTACTTCGATGTCCTCGGGAAGCCGGTGTGCAGGCGTATCCTGCGGTTCCTCGGTGAGCGCGGGAGGGCCTCCTTCAAGGAGCTTAAGGAGGGCCTTGGGGTGAGCGTTGGAGCCCTCTATTACAATCTGAAGTTGATGAGGTCTCTCGTGGCCCAAGACGAGGAGAAACGTTACTTCCTCACGGAGAGGGGACGGGAGGCCCTGAGGCTCCTCACCGTGGCGCTCCACATGGGCGAGGCGGAGGGGGTGCTGCTCCCCGCCCCGGGGCTTCTCGAGCGCCTCTTCTCTGCGATATACGTCCGCCCGGGGCTATCCGTTCCCCTCGCCGTGGCCATCCTGGGCCTCGGGGCTTATCTCTCCGCTTCCTCCGGCCTAACGCCCATAATGCTGTTGTTTAGCAGCAGGCTCCACTACGGCCCCACGGCCTCCGCCGCACTCTTCATCGGGGGTTACGCCCTCCTCGCCTCCTCGGCCTCCGCCATATCGTTCGCCTTGACCCGGACGAGGAAGGGCCTCCTCCCGCTCCTGCTCGGCTCAGCGGTGTCCATGGGGCCCTCGGCCCTCTTCCCCCTCCTGTGGATTCTCCTGGCCCCCGCCCGGCCGGGCGGGGGCCAGGAGAATCCACAGGAGGGGGAAGAGGGCCGAGGGCCCCATGGACACCGCTGAGCCGAGCAGGAGCGGGAGGAGGCCCTTCCTCGTCCGGGTCAAGGCGAACGATATGGCGGAGGCCGAGGAGGCGAGGAGGGCGTAACCCCCGATGAAGAGTGCGGCGGAGGCCGTGGGGCCGTAGTGGAGCCTGCTGCTAAACAACAGCATTATGGGCGTTAGGCCGGAGGAAGCGGAGAGATAAGCCCCGAGGCCCAGGATGGCCACGGCGAGGGGAACGGATAGCCCCGGGCGGACGTATATCGCAGAGAAGAGGCGCTCGAGAAGCCCCGGGGCGGGGAGCAGCACCCCCTCCGCCTCGCCCATGTGGAGCGCCACGGTGAGGAGCCTCAGGGCCTCCCGTCCCCTCTCCGTGAGGAAGTAACGTTTCTCCTCGTCTTGGGCCACGAGAGACCTCATCAACTTCAGATTGTAATAGAGGGCTCCAACGCTCACCCCAAGGCCCTCCTTAAGCTCCTTGAAGGAGGCCCTCCCGCGCTCACCGAGGAACCGCAGGATACGCCTGCACACCGGCTTCCCGAGGACATCGAAGTACTCGTCGAGCTCGTCCGGCATACTTTAGGCCCTCTTCCGGTCTCTCCGCACCTCGGGCTTTAAGCTTAATCGGGCCCTAAATCGAACTCCAATCCCGGGCAGGAGGACGTGGCGTCCCGCTTCCGAGCGGGCCTAAACCCTGCGGCCCCTGCGCCCTCCCTTCCGCCTCGTCCCATCGTGCGGTATGGGCGTTACGTCTTCTATGCGCCCTATCCTGACGCCAGCCCTCGCCAACGCCCTTATGGCCGCTTGAGCTCCGGGACCTGGCGTCTTGGGCCCCGGGCCGCCGGGGGCCCTCACCTTTATGTGGATGGCCGTTATGCCCCTCTTCTTCGCCACCTCCGCTGCGTAGGCCGCTGCTTTCATAGCTGCGTAGGGCGAGGGCTTCAGCCTATCGGCTTTCACGAACATCCCGCCCGAGGCCCTCACGATGGTCTCTGCGCCCGTCAGGTCCGTTATGGTTATGATGGTGTTGTTGAAAGAGCTGTATATGTGGGCTATGCCCCAGCGCTCACGCCTCGCCTTGGAGCCCGCCTCGGGTCCGCTCACCTCTCCTCACCACCCACCTCCTCGAGGCCGGGGGGTCTCTTATGTGTGAAAGGGCTCGTGGGAGCGTAGGACACGAGCTCTTCCTCATCGCGCCTCACGATGTAGCCCGGCGAATAGACCTTCCGGCCCCCTATGGCTATATGGCCGTGCGTTATGAGCTGGCGGGCCTGGTAGGGCGTCTTGGCCAGGCCCCTCCTCCACACTATCGTCTGGAGCCTCCGCTCGAGCAGGTCCTCCACCTTCAGGTCGAGCACGTCGTCCAAGACGGCGCCCTCATCGAGGAGGCCGAGGCGGTAGAGCTTGTTGAGGAGCTCCATCTCACGCTTCTCCCTCACCTCCGGCGGCTGGCTGAGGAGCGACCTGGCTATACGCCTGAAGCTCGATACCATCGTCTTGGCCCTCCAGAGCTCGCGCTTGTTCCTCAGCCCGTAGAGGCCCATGAGTTCCAGCTCGGCCTGCAGCACGTCGGCCCTCCAGGGGTGCCTCGGCGTCTTGTACTTCTTCCTCGGCCTCTTCGGGTCTCCCATGGCCAGCTCACCTCCCGCCTCACTTCTTCCTGCGCTTCACCACGCCGACCGTCATGCCCCTCCGGCCCGTGGTCCTCGTCTTCTGCCCACGCACCTTAAGGCCCAGGGCGTGCCTGATGCCCCGCCAGCACTTTATCTTCTGCATGAGGTCGATGTCCATCTTCATCCTCAGCTCCAGGTCTGCCCCTATGAGGTGCATATCTCGCCCGGTCTCCGGGTCCCTCTGGCGGTTCACGAGCCAGGGCTTCACCCCGTAGGCCACGGGGTCCTTCAGCACCTCCTCCACCTTGCGGGTCTCCTCCTCCGTGAGATAGCCTATGCGCATGTCCGGGTCGAGGCCGAGCAGACGGGCGATGACCCATCCGAGCCGGATGCCCACGCCCTTAATCCTCGCCAGCGCATAAGGGACCTTGAGAGTCCCGTCTAAGTCGGTGCCTGCGATTCTCACTATGTGCTTGAACTCCCGCCCGCCCTTCTCCATCACGGACGGAGGGTATAGAGCGCTTACTTAAGTGCTGCGGGCTCGGCCGAGGGCCAGGCGCTCCATCAGACCTTCATGTATATCTCCACGCCGAGCTCGCTGGCCAGCCTCCTGGCTCCCTCATCGGCAAACGGCGTTACTATCACGAGCCTATCCGGCCTCTTGCCCGTCTTCCTGGCGTAAAGCTCCGCCTTCCTGGCAAAGGCGGCCACATCGGAGGCCCTGGCATGCGAAGATAATTCGACCAGGATGAGCTTCTCGTTTTTTATGGCCACATCTATTTCTACAGAGCTGGGGTGCCCGTAAACCAGGCCTTCTTCATCATAGCCCGTCCAGCGCTCGACCTTTAGGCCCAGCTCCTCCTCTAAGATGCCTCTTAATCCCTCCCTGAAGGCCTCTTCCGCCATGAGGCCCCATCGAGCCCCGAGGGCGTCTATGTGCCTGCGGAGGAGCTCGAAGCCCTTGTTCATGTCCTCCCTCAATCTGACCAGCTCACGGTCATATCGTTCAAAGCCCTTGTTCATGTCCTCCCTGAGCCT
>CAYUYX010000094.1:0-5527 GCA_964449495.1 uncultured Candidatus Bathyarchaeia archaeon | reverse complement strand
CCCTTAAGAGCGTGATGCTCCCGCCGCCCTCTCGCCCGACGATATCGGCGTCAGGGCCGAGCGTTTTCCTCACGAGCTCGAGGAACTCCTCATCCGCCAGCCCCTCATCCACGTAGAACCGGTAGAAGAGGCCATCGACCCAATCCGCCTCGACGTCCACCGGGATATGGGGCCTCACGTCCGCCGTGCCCGCCCCGGCCAATTCCGCCACATCCGATATCGCTTCTTCCCCGGAGAAGAGCCTCGGAAGCCCTACCTGCTTCTCGAGCTCACGGCAGAGCCCCTCGGCCAGAAGGAGCCTCAGCTCGAGGAGGGAGACGCCCCTCGGGAAGCACACCCGCACGTCGAGGGGGACCTTCAGCCTGATGGAGGAGAGCTTCTCCTCCTCCCGGAGCGCCCTTATCTCGCAGTCAATCTCGACAACCCGCTCGTCCCGGACGGTGAACGCCCTGGCCTCGACGGGCCTCACCGTGTAGATGACGAAGGCGTGCTGGCCCCCTCCCCGGGCGTACTTGAGGAACATCTCCCTGTCTATCCACGATGGGCTCGTCGTCCCGGGGTGCTTGTGCATGTTGCCTATCAGCCTCAAGCCGATTGGGAGGGCCCCCACGAGCCTGAGCTTCCTCTCCGTGCCGGAGCAGACGAGGACGAGGGATTTCTCCTCGTAATCGAACTCCACGAGGTCGTAGACGTAGGCTACACCGCCCCTCACGAGGCCGACCATGAAGAAGGCCACCTCCGTGGGGGTCTCGCGCCCGCGCTCGACGGCCATCTGGAAGAGCTCCTCCGGCAGGACGACCTTGTGGATTCCAGGGCCCTTGCCCCCGGCCTGTGCGGACAAGCCTTATGCCCCGATGGCGCTTGGCGGAAGATTATTTAGGTGTTTTAAGGCACGGTAATTCTTATTAGTCTCCCCGGGGCCGGGACAGATGGTGCTGTCGCCATGTTCGAGAACGAGGTCGAGCTCACGTTCGTGAGGGCCGATAACCCGGAGAGGAGGGTTGTCCTCAGGGCCCACCTCGACGACGATATGGTGGATTACGCAATAGAGGCGGCGAAGAAGCTCGGCCTCGGTCCAGATGAGGAATTCGGCCTCTCCACGGCGAGAGGGCGTCCCATAAGGATAGTGGACCGGACGGTCAGGGACATCGTGGCGAGCGGTGAGACCGTCTTCTACGTGGCATCGAGGGACATGCTGGGCCGGTGAGGGCCGTGTCCGAGGAAGAGGAGAGGCTGAGCATAAGGAAGCTCCTGAGGCGAGGGGGCTACATCATAAGGATACCGAGGGCCGAGGAAGCGAGAGTGGATATCGAGGTCATCAGGCCGGGCAGGAAGCCGGAGAGGGCGGAGGCGGCCGGGGTCGTCTCCCTCGAGGGCCTCGTGGAGCTGAGGAAGAAGCTCGATGCGCTCGTCATGAAGATGGTGAAGGCGCTCAGGGAGGAGCACGGCGACGTGATGCTCCTCAGCGATTTCGTGGCGAGCGTGATAGACCGGTTCGAGGAGGAGCACGGGAAGCTCGTCGGGGTAGATGATGTCCTCGCCTCCATCTCGGACCTCGCGAGGAAGGGGCTGATAGCGGGGGTCATGACGCTCGATTCCGGCGCCAGGATAATAAGGCTGTCCCCCGAGGAATTCGGGGTAGATGAGCTGAGGGTCCTCGATATAGCGAGCAAGAGGGAGCCCCCTGAGCTAACCCTCGAGGAGCTGGTGAGGGAGACGGGCTGGCCCACGGCCAGGGGGAGGGCCGCTTTAGAGGCGCTCGAGAAGGCGAGGGTCGCAAGGCGTGTTCCCGGCTCCTTCACGGGAGGACAGGACAAGTGGTATTTCCCCGGCCTCGAGAGGAAGGTTTAGGCTTCCGGGGCCACGAGGACGAGCCCCTTACGTCCTGAGCGTCTACAAAGCCTCATCCCCATCATGCGGGAGACCACGAGGTCAGCTTCCTCTTCCCCGAGGCACAGCAGCCACGTGAGGTCGCTGGCGCTCAGCTCGTACAAGCCGTTCTCAAATGCCCACTTCGCCAGGGAAGAACAAAGGCGGTCCAATATCTCTTTTGAAAGGGCTTTTCCACCTGGCCCACGGGCGCCGAGGCGGTTTGCTAAGGCCCTGAGAATCTCCCTCCTCGAGGGAGGGTCGAGGGATGAGAAGGGCTCCTCCGACGCCATGTCCTCGAGGCCCATTAGGAAGCGCCCCTTAGACCACATCCAATCGAGGGCGAGCTCGACCCAGAAATCCCTCCACTCCCTCGCCCACCCCGGGTCGGATGGCTTGGCCAGGAGCCAGGGCTTCTCCCTCACCGCCCTCACCTTCTCCTCCAGCGCCTCCGCCCTCCTCTCGTCGAGGGGAAGGGGGAGCCTTTCCCTCAGGACTTCCATGACCTCCTCGAGCGTCCTCAGGCCCCCGAGGTGGGCGAGGGAGCGGATGCGGAGGGAGGAGACCCTCAGCCCGATGGCGGAGAGGGCTATGTTCATGTGGTGCTCGAGGTAGGCCCTGAACCAGGGGTCCTCCGTGGCCTCGAGCCCACAGGCGGATATGGCCTCGAGGAGGGCGGGCCTCGCCCTCTCCATGACGAGGTCCTCCAGGTCTTGGAAGCTCAAGAACCCGCCTCTCGGGAGGGCTATCTCGCAGAACACATCGGGGTCCCATATCCTGACCGTCAGCTCGCCGAGGAGGCCGAGCTTGAAGCCGTCCTCGGTCGTCCCCTCCGTGATGGAGATGGCCACCGTGATGGGCCTCCCCCCGGGCCCCTCAATCGGCCCATCTCTCAGCCAGCAGATGTCGAGGATTGTGGGCGCCAGGGGCCTCGGCTTGTACGTGCCGGGGCCGAGGAGCAGGTAGGAGCCCGTTGGGAGGCCTATCCTCGCCACGTGCCCATCGAGGACATCGAAGAAGGCGATTTTCCTCAGCTCCGACGGCCCTATGAACTTCCTGACCGCTACGAGCTGGGCGGAGAGCGGGTCGGCTAATTTAGCTGGCGATTAGGCCACCCCCGGGAGGACCACCTTGTAGAAGTCCCTGGTCCCCCGCACCCTCCTCACGAGGCCGGCTTTCTCGAGGATGCCCACGCACCTCCTCAGCTCGTCTAAGGGGAGGCGGCTGAAGGGCTCGCCAGCTTCCACGAGGTCGAGGAGTGAGAAGACCTCGATGAAATTGGCCCTAAGCCACCTGTGTATGTCCCCGGCCCACTCCTCCGGGCTCCGCCAGTAGAGGAGGGCTATCCCATCGCTACGCCATCTCGCCCGGCCTGTCTTGACGAGGTGCTTGAGGACGGCCTCGAGGAGCCCTGGCTCTACGTCGAAGGGAGGCGTCCTGAGGAGCTCCTGAGCGCTAACCACGGTTTCTCCTGTGTAGGAGGCCCATTCGAGGAGGAGACGAGCCCATCTCTCGACCAACGCTTCTCTCCGGGCCTTCTCCCTCGGGAGGACCCGCATAGGAGGCCACTTCGCCCAGGCAGGAACTTTGAAGCGGCCAGCACGGGCGAGGCCCGGGGAACTCATATCTCCCCGTACCTCTTCGCCCACTCCAGGTACCTCCTTACATCGGATGGCTTTACCACGGGCTTTATCCTCCTCAGCGCTTTCACGAAATCCGTTTTGGAGACGGGCCTCGGCCCCACATCGCCCTCGGGGAGCCCCTCTCCCATGAGCTCTCTAATCGGCTCCATGGCGGCCTCACGGCAGAGGAGCCTTATGTCGGAGCCCGTGTACCCCACCGTTAGCTCTGCGAGCTCGCCCACATCCACGTCCGGGTCGAGCTCCACGCCCCGCAGGTGAATCCTGAATATCTCCTCCCTCGCCTCCCTGTCGGGGAGGGGGACGAATATCCGCCTCTCGAAGCGCCTCACCATGGCGGGGTCGAGGTCCCACGGCCTGTTCGTCGCCCCTATGACCACCACGTTCTCCCCGGGCTTGCTCCTCAGCCCATCGAGCTCCACGAGGAACTGCGTCTTCACTCTCCTCTCGCCCCCTATCTCGTCGGCGGCCCTGGTGCTGAGCAGGGAATCCACCTCGTCTATGAATATCACGGAGGGAGCCGCCTTACGAGCGGCCTCGAAGAGGAGCCTGACGTTCTTCTCGGATTCCCCGAGCCATTTAGACATGATGGCGGCGGCGCTGACGTTGAAGAAGGTGGCCTTGCACTGCCCCGCCACGGCCCTGGCGAGGAGCGTCTTCCCGCAGCCCGGTGGGCCGAAGAGGAGGATGCCCTTCCACGGCTCCCTCGGCCCCTTGAAGAGCTCGGGCCTCAGGAGAGGCCACACGACCGCCTCCTTCAGGAGCTCCTTTGCGGTAGAAAGGCCGCCTACGTCGTCCCACGTCGTCTCGGGCCTCTCGATGAGGACAGCACCGGCGAGCTCCGGGGGGAGCTCCTTTAGGACCTCCTCCGGGGCCGAGATAGCCTCGAGGGCCTCTGTGGCTCCGAGCCCCTCCCTTATCTGCTCGCACCTCGTGATGTAGGTCTCCGCCTTCTCCGCGTATATCCTCCTCAGCCTCGGCTCGGGCGTCATCTTGCTGAGCTCTACGAGGAGCGAGGCGGCCCTCATGTAGTGCTCGACGGCCTCCTTCGACCGCCCAGCCTTATCAAGCGATACGGCCTTCCGCGCCTCCCTCAGAACCTCCTTGTACAGGGCCTCCACCTCGCCCACCGCTAACTATATTAAGGGTAGGGTGTAAAATACTTCACGGTGGTATCGGTGAGACTATTTAGGCGCAGGAGGCTATCGCAGAGGATTTACAGAGTAGCGGCCATGTTCGGGAGCGTCGCCAGGCAGCTGAGGATACAATCGAGGAACATGGAGAAGCAGGCGGAGCGCAAGTTCCAACGGGTGAAGGAGCTCATGAAGAAGGGCTTCATGGATATGGCCAAGCAGGAGGCCACGAAGGTCCTCACGTTCAGGAAGAGGGCCATCGAGCTCGACGCCTTCGCCGAGGACCTCAAGGACATATCGGCCGCCCTCATGGGCCTGGCCCCCTTCGACGAGGTGAGGAGGACGCTCGAGAAGGGCGTGCGGCTCGTCGGGAAGCTCGCCGACAGGGTTAACATACCCGCCGTGGCCGACCTCTTCGGGGAGCTCAGGACGCTCATGGGCGAGCTCGGCGTAACCATGGAGGCCCTCGGGGAGCCCGGGGGCATGGCGGATGTGGTATCGGAGCCCGTCTCGGAGGAGGAGGTGTCCGAGGTCCTCGAGAGGGCCGCCATGGAGATAGGGGAGGAGATACCGGTACCGGAGGTCGAGGGCCTGGAGGAGAGGCTGAGGAAGCTCAAGGAGAAGGGCGAGTAAGCCGGGGGCAGGTGCTCGGCGAGGGGGATGCGATGGGGGAGGCCGTGAGGAAGTTCTCCTTCCCGAGCGATATCGTGGCGGGCTACCAGATGCGGTTGCTCCTCTACGGCGCCCCGGACATCTTCATCCCCACGGCGAGGAGGAGGACGGTGGGCTTCTCCCTGGCCACCGGGGACGCGGGATGGGCTTTGGAGGAGGCGTGCGCCAGGCTCAGGGGGATGGGCTGGGAAATCGAGAGGGCCGATGTAGAAG
>CAYUYX010000093.1:0-5587 GCA_964449495.1 uncultured Candidatus Bathyarchaeia archaeon | reverse complement strand
CACTTGCGCAGCGGGAAAGGAAGAGCAAGCCGAGGTAGAGCTCCTCGACGCCCTGCTGAGGGGGGACCCCGCCGCAGAGGTCGTCAGAACGGGGTTCCCAGGCGTTTTATTGGTCCGTACTTCTCTCTCCCCCCGAGAAGCCCTCAGGCTCGTCCGCTCCATGGAAATGGCATATGTGAAGTCCGCTGTAGCCCTCGAGCTCATCGTTCCGGCAGAGCTCGGCACCATAAAGGAGGCCTGTATCTCGCTCGCCCGTGAGAGGGGCATCGGCCCCGGTACCCGGTTCGCCGTCAGGTGTCGGAGAAGAGGACGTTCCATCGCATCAAGCCATGAGGTAGAGGTCGTCGTCGGGGAAGCGCTCAGGAGGGCAACGGGCGCCGAAGTGGACCTCGGGGAACCGGACGTGGTACTTCGCATCGAGGTAATCGGCGATATGGCGGGCGTGGGGCTCGAGCAGCATCCTTAGTTTCGCTTACCCCTCCCTCTCCCGCTTCCCCGTGCGTGCGGCGGCGGGGTATAAAAAGAGGCCCGCTCCCTCTCCAGGGGTGGGCGATGGGGCGGCTGTTCAGGGACGAGAGCGTATTCGATATAGAGTACGTGCCGGAGAGGCTCCCGCACAGGGGGAAGCAGCTCGAGGAGCTCATGAACGTCTTCGCCCCAATCGTCGAGCAGCCCGGTAGGATAGCCCGCAGGGTCCTCGTGATAGGCGATATAGGGACGGGGAAGACGGTTACCACGAAGAGGTTCGGCCAGCTCATCGAGGAGGAGGCCAGGAAGAGGGGCGTCAGGGTCTTCTACGCCCACGTGAACTGCCAGAGGCTTAGGGGGAGCTTCTTCCACGTGCTCCTCACCGCCATGAGGAGGCTCAGGCCCGGCTTCCCCGACCGCGGCTATGCGCCCCACGAGCTGTTCATGAGCCTGATGAACGCCCTCGACGAGGAGGACGCCCACATAATAATCACCCTCGACGACGCAGAAGCCCTCATAAAGAAGGACGGCTCCGGCCCGCTCTACGACCTCTCGAGGGCTCACGAGGACCAGCTCGAGGGCAGGAGGCGCCTCTCCCTGATATGCGTCGTGAGGGACAGGAAGAAGATAGATGCGCTTAACGAGGCCACGAAGAGCACGCTGATGGAGTACGTCATCTGCATGTCCAAGTACACGGAGGACCAGCTCTTCGATATCCTCGCCGATAGGGTTCGCCTCGGCTTCTACGAGGAGGCGATAAGGGAGGATGTCGTGCGCTTCGTGGCGAGGTTATCTGCCGAGAGAGGGGATGCCCGCTTCGCCATAGAGCTCCTCTGGAGGGCCGGCAAGCTGGCGGAGAGCGAGGGGAAGCGGGAGGTCATGCCGGAGCACGTGAGGAAGGCCCTGATGAGGGTGTGGCCTATCCCGAGGGATGTGGTAATCGGCCTGCCCACTCAGGCGAAGCTCATCCTCCTCGCCCTGGCGAGGGAGTTCCAGATGACGGACGAGCCCTACCTGAGGATGGGGGAGCTGAAGGACACTTACCGGGCCATATGCGAGGAGTTCGGGGTGAGGCCTCTCAGGCACACTCAGATATGGAAGTACGTGAGGGAGCTCGCAGACAGGGGCGTAATCTCGGCTGAGCCCTCCGGGCCTGGGACGAGGGGACGGACGACCTTCATAGGGCTCAGGGTCCCGGCGGAGGAGCTCAGGAAGATGATGGAGGAGGAGCTAAGCAAGGAGCTGGGGGTCTGAGCGGGGATGGACATAGCCGAGCTGCTCTCCTCCCGGGGGCGCCTGAAGATACTCATGGCCCTCCTGGAGCACGGGGAGCTCAATATCTCGGAGCTCGCCAGGCTCTCGGGCCTGAACCACCTGATAACGAATAAGCACGTGAGGGCCCTGGAGGAGATGGGCCTCGTGAGCGAGGAAAGGCTCGGGAGGATACGCCTCGTGAAGCTGAACTCCAGCAGGCCGGAAATCAAGCTCCTCGAGGAGCTCTTTAAAAAGTGGCCTTCATCCGAGGCCCATGAGAGATAGTATCTCCTTTGCCCTCTTCTCATCAGCCGTGAGGAAGCGGACCTCCTCCTCGCCCAGGCCGAGCCAATTCGCTATGCCAGCCGCCATCTCCGGGTTGTTCCTGAATATGATGCGCAGGTAGGGGATGACCTTCTCCATGGCCTCCCTCGTGGAGACGTGGCAGCGCCTCTTCACGGCCCTCGCCACCGAGAGCTGGAGCTCCCGCTCCGACCTCGCCCTCGATAGGTAGCGTATCCTGGTTGGGAAGGAGAAGCGCACGAAGCCCGGCTTCTTGGCCCCCTTCGCCATGGCAACGCCGGCCGTCATGAAGGTCGTGGCGTACTTCCCGAGCTCCCACTCCTGCGTCCTTATTATGCGCCCTCGATAGAGGTCCGCTAAGGCGAGAGCCTCCATCGCCCTCGCCAGGTCCCTCGGGTCCGTGTAGACCCTCGGGATGTTCTCGTATATCCACTCGAAGAGCATGTCTATGTCCACGTCCGCCTCCCTTATGGCCGAGAGGGCCCTGGCGCAGCTCTCGGCGTGGAAGATGTTCCCGAGCACCCTGAATATCTCCTTCTTGCGGTCCCTCGCCCCGAGCCAGGCGACATCCTCGTAGGTTATGCGCTTCCTCCCCTGGGCCACGGCCTGGAGGTCCATCACGGCCGAGCGGACATCCCCGTTGGCCCTCTTGGCCAGGAACGACAAGGCCTTTGCATCCGCCTCTATGCCCTCTGCCTCGCAGATGCGCTTCAGGTGCTTCACGATGTCCCTCACGCCCACTCGCTTGAACTCCACCATGAGGCACTTGTCCCTGAGCGTCCTGAAGCGGGGGTCCCAGGGGTTGTTGGCTATGAGCACTATCGGGCAGGCCGCCTTCCGGACGAGCTTCGTTATGGCCGCTAAGCCGCCCGTATCGGCCGTCCCCGCTATGCCGTCTATCTCGTCGAACAATATCATCCTCGGCCTGCCCGTGAGCGTCCCGGAGCGGGCTGCTGGCGCCGCCACCCGCATTATCTGGGCCTCAGTCCTGAAGTCGCTCGCATTCGTCTCTATTAGCTCGAAGCCCAGGTCGTGGGCCAGGGCCTCGACAGCGACCGTCTTCCCGGTCCCGGGAGGCCCGTAGATGAGGACGGCCCTCTTCTCCGGGACACGCCCCTCCTTCCACGCCTTAGCCCACTCGACGAGCGTCGCCTTCGCCTTCTCGTTCCCCACGACCTCCGAGAGCGTCCTCGGCCTGTACTTCTCCGTCCAGAGCGCTCTGGACATATCAGCCTCCCCGCTTCATGAGCTGGCCGAACTCCGCCAGGCGGGCCAGGAGGGCGCTGAGCTGCACCTCCTCGTTGGCGCCCATGACGAGCCTGAAGTCCACCTCCCCTATGGCCTCGGCTATCCTTATCTTCCACCTGTCCGGGATGTCCATCTTGAATATCTGGGAGTGAATCTGCCTTATGAGGTCCGTGCCGGCCACGCCGTAGCGCCATATCATCTCCCTGAGGATGTCCCTGGCCTTCATGAACTCGCCCGACATGGCGGCCTCTATCATGTCCCGCACGTAGGAGGGGTTTGCGTGGCCCACGACGGAGTATACCACATCGGCATCCACGGGCTTGCCCAGCGAGGCGGCGGCCTGGAGGGTGTTTATGGCCTTGCGCAAATCGCCCCCGCTCACGTCTAAGATGGCCTCCACGCCCGAGTCGAGGAGCTCCACGCCCTCGCAATCCGCTATGTACCTCAGGCGCCCCGCTATCTGCTCAGGCTTGAGGTAGGTGAACCTGAAGGGGGCACAGCGGGATTGTATGGGCTCTATGATGCGGGACGAGTAATTGGCGATGAGGATGAAGCGGCAGGTCTCCGTGTAGCGCTCCATGATGCGCCTCAGGGCCTGCTGGGCATCGGCCGTCATGTTGTCCGCCTCGTCGAGGATGAGGAGCTTGAAGGGCACCTTCCCGATTGCCATGCTGCGGGCGAAGGTCTTGACGGTCTCGCGGATTACGTTTATTCCCCTCTCATCGCTTGCGTTCAGCTCCATTATGTAGTTCGGGTATTCCGGCCCGTAGAGGTCGTGGGCCAGGCAGAGGGCCGCCGTCGTCTTGCCGGTCCCGGGCGGGCCAGCGAAGAGGCAGTGGGGGACGTTCCCCGTCTCCACGAAGCTCTTCAGCCTGGCCACTATCTCCTCCTGATTTACCATCTCGTCGAGCGTCCTGGGCCTGTACTTCTCCGTCCACATCATGGCCTGGGCCGACACGCCGGTTCCCTCGTGGAGGGCGCCTTCATCCCTCTTATATCCTTTTAACGTGGGCGTGGCAACAGCGTGCTCGCCGCCCCCATTCCCGGCCATCTGGAGAGCGAGCGCCGTGCCCGTTCGTCCTGTAAAACCGCCCTCCTTCCCCCGTGCCGACGGGGACCGTGGCCCTTTAAGGGAGGCGCACGGGGGAGGTCCCCCTGGCCCCATCTTACTCGCTCGCCGCAGAACTCCGACCTTTATGGCCCCGGTGTCCGAAACATTCGCGAACCTCCCGTCCTCGTTTAAGCAGGGCTGGAATGAAGCCATTTATCCCTCCCCCGCGCAGAGGGCGGGGATGAGGGAGAGGGTGGAGAAGGCCATATCCGATGCGGAGTTCGTGTTCTCTAACTCGAAGGTGAGGGTACATGCCGAATGTGATTTCCAGGCCATAGAGCTCCCCGGCCTCAAGATAGGGCCTTTCTCCCGGGGGAAGCGCTACACCCTCCCGCTCTGGGTGGCCGAGGAGCTCGCGAGGAAGGGGATTGTCCGGCTCGTGGAAGAGGCCTCCCTGAGGCCAGAGGAGCTCATGACCATTCACCACCGGGAGGCAAGCCTGTCAAAGGGCCTCTCGCCGGACGTGCCCGACGATTTCTACCCGAGGCTGAGGAGGCTCTTGGCCAGGGCGAGGGAGGAGGCCGAGCGGGACCCGGGGAAGCTGCAGGAGTTCAACCGCCTACTGAACATGGCGAGGGATGTCGTGAACGCGAGGTTGAAGAAGATAGTCTCGCTTGCCTCCAGCGTGGCCAGGAGCCCTCTCACGAGGAAAGACCTGACCCCCGAGGAAGAGGTGATATTCGAGTTAGTAGGCGATATATCGGATGCCTGGAGGGAGGAGGTGTTGGGCCATGTCGGAGCCGGGAAGTGAGCCCGACGAGGAAAAGGGGCCTGAGGAAGAGGCCCTCGGGCCCGAGGAGCCAGGCGAGGGCTTGATGCTTAATCCAGCCGAGGAGTTCAGGGCCCTCTTCAAGGAGGAGAAGTACAGGCAGAGGATAGCCAAGATGGCGAGGGACGGGAGCACGTCCGTCGTCGTGGACTTCGAGGACATCTACGCAAGGAGCCCGGAGCTCGCAAGGGCGCTCATAGAGAAGCCGAGGGCCATCCTCGCCCACGCAGGCGAGGCGGCGAAGGAGCAGCTCAGGATAGAGGAGCCAGAGTACGCCGAGAAGGTCCGGGATGTGGCCGTCAGGATAAGCCGCCTGCCCGAGCTGACGCCCCTGAGGAAGCTGAGCTCGGCCCATATAGGCAAGCTCACCTCCATAGAGGGCATAGTGGTGCGTGCAACGCCCCTGCGCCCCCTCGTGGTGGACGCCACCTTCA
>CAYUYX010000092.1:0-5680 GCA_964449495.1 uncultured Candidatus Bathyarchaeia archaeon | reverse complement strand
GCCCTGTTGATGGTAATGCAGCCACTCGTCCAAGCGCTCGTCTTCAACACGCATAGCGGAAGGCCAGCCCTCACCAACCCGCTCAGGCTCACGGGCCGTCCCCCCGAGAGCGTGAAACCCCCGGGCGTGAAGCGGGCTTCCCCCATCGGCCACGCCGGTGCGGACGAGAGCCCACCTCATCCCCCGAGGCCTTCCTCGCCGGGCGGCGTCCTCCCGCCCGGGGTGGGACCGGAGGATTGGGTCATAACGGGCCACGAGTTCGTCTCCGAGGACATGGCCTTAGACCCTGACGTAGATATCGTGATAGAGGACGGCGGTGTTCTCAAGCTCTGGTATGCCAACATCACGATGTTCGCCAGCGAGCAGGATTACGTGTTCATCTGGGTGAAGGACGGCGGCACGCTCTACGTCGGGAACTCCTTCATCATGGCCAAATACATAGACCCCCGCACGGGCGAGGTAGATAGGCCGCCGCTCACCCCTGTCCTGGTAGTGAGGGCTGAGGATGGCGCATCGCTCCGCATGGAGAACGCCACCCTGTTCAATTTAGGGCAGCTCTACATCGATGCTCAAGGCGTGGAGATAAAGGACTGCACCTTCAATAACACGCTCAGATACCTTGGGGAAGGCCCTGATACCTTCATCTACGTGGATGGGGGAGAGGTCGCCTTCGAGGGCTGTGCGTTCTTCTTCGGCCCTGGAAACGATATGATGTGTGCGTACAGCGATGTGGTGTTCGAGAACTGCTCCCTCACGGGGGACATGAGCACCACCGTGGAGCTCGTCGAAGGCCGGTATTCGAGGATAAACATCACGGATTGCACGTTCAGGGACGTATACATGGAGCTCGAGGAGTGCGGCCTCAACATATACGGTTGCTACATGGGGGAGCAGGTAATCCACGGGGGCCTGGCCCTTGAGCTGCCAGCGGCCGTGAAGGTGCGTAGCACGGACACGAGGGCCGTCATACGCAATACCAGCTTCGTCGATTGCCGGCCATATGCGATTTATCTTCACTTAGAGCAGTGCGCCGTGGCCATCGTGGAGAATTGCTGCCTCGCCGGCTGCGAATACGCCCTGAGAGCGGAGACCTACGGTGAGGCGGTGGCAGGCATTTACAATTGCACGTTCGTGGAGAACGAGGCCTATGCGGTATGGGCCCGTGCTGAGGGCAGCTCCTACATAGAGATATGCAGGTCTGTCTTCCGCAGGAACGGCGATGGGGCCTTCGGCGTCATACGGGCTGAGGGGTATTACCCCCCATATTACGAGGGCGTTCCGCCCTTCGTCTCCATCTACGAGTGCAACCTCACGGACAACTACGGCACGGCCATCTACGTGAGCTCCTCGGACTGGTGCGTGGCCATCCACAACTGCCGCCTATTGAGGAACACGGGCAACGGCATAGAGGCCCATGCGAACACGACCGTGAGGTGCTGCTCCATCTACGATAACGAGGCCTTCGGGATATACAACCCTGAGCCGGACGAGGTGCTCGTTGACGCCGCCTGGAACTACTGGGGCACGCCGGATGGGCCGGAGGTAGCCGATGCGCCCGACCCAGGCCCGCCAGAGGAGGTATCCGATGGCGTGGCCTTCTACCCGCCCTTGGAGGAGGAGGGCGTATGCGTTTACGCCGAGATGCCCTGCCCATGGGACGACTCCGACCGCGATGGGGTGCCAAACTACCTGGACCTGCTCTTCTTTGCGCCCGTCAAGGGCGAAATCAACGAGACGATACGCCTACCGATGAGACGGTGCTGGCCACCGTTTCCCCCCGTCGTGGAGTTAGTAGAGTTACACGTCCACATCAACATCTGGGTCGTCGGGAAGAGGGGCTTGAGCTATGACCCTGTGCTTGGGGCCTTCTACGACTGGGGCGTGATGGAGCGGAATAGCACCACGCTCGCCGTGCCGATAATAATTGAGATAGAAGACCCCATCGGCATAATAGACACGCTGAGAGGTAAGGCCGAGGACCTCAGCTGCACGGTGCTCGCCGAGCTCCTCGGGAACCTGATGCCCTTCGCCGAGGCCTTGACGTGCTCTGCCCCCCACCCCTCTATCTGCGAAGATGCGAGTGCGCCCCGCTACCTGAGGCTGTTCATCATCTTCACGACGGACTTAACCTTATGGGATGGCCTCCAGCTGCTCATACAGTTCCTCAAGGACCTGTTGGCCGCCATCACAGAAGGCGATTGGGAGGGCGTGGTCAACGATGTGATGGAGCTCCTCAGCCACGTGAGCCTCGGGGCCTACATCCTCAAGGAGAAGATGTTCGTGAACGGCCTCCCAACTGGCGTTAAGGCCACGATGCTCGCAGATACGGTGCTCCTCCAGCAGGCCCTACAGGAGTATGGCGATTACATTCAGTTCCTCGTGGAGCTCATAGCGCTCCTCTGGTCCCTCTTCCCGGAGGGCGCCGTCGTAGTGGATATCGCTGAGCTCTTGGCGACCCTGCATGGCATGTTGATGAAGCTACTCGAGATGCTCTTCGAGGCGCTCGTTACCTATGCGAGCCTCCAGGACAGCCCGGTCGTCCAGTTCGTGAAGACATTGCTCACGGCCATAGACCCGCCTGGCGCAAGGCTCCACCTGGCGCTCTTCCACCCGGAGACGGGCCAGCTCCTTCTGGGCTACAACGCCACGGGCGGGGAGGAGATATTCGCGTCCAACTACGGCCTCTACTTCTCCGGGAGCTTCTTCGCATCCATGCTCGTCCCCAGGGAGACGCTGGCCGATGGGGCGTTGAACATGACGGTGCTCTGCGTGGCCACCGAGGGGGAGGCGCCCGCCGGGCCGGAGGTCCCGTACACCATCGTCTTCTGGGACTGCATCAAGGAGGAGGTGGCCACGACCAGCGGCGGCCTTGCGCCCGGGGAGGCGACGAGCGCCCTCGTGTCGTTGGAGGAAGACCGCTTCCACGCGCCGACCGTGTCCCTCATCATCAACGCATCGGCCCAGGCGGAGCTCGGCGAGGAATACGCATTCACCATAACGGCGCTGGCGGAGGACGGGAAGCCCTTGAGCGGCCTCGACATAAGGGTCGAGCTCGGGAGATGCGGGGAGACGCTCTTCTCGGCCTCGGTCTCGGAGGTGGGCAACGGCACTTATAGGGCCGTCTTCCCGATGATAGTTCTGCCGCTCGATTACTATTACATCACGGTCTCCGTGCTCGACCCGCCGCCGGGCTACCTCCAGAGCTCATCGACCTTCCTGATACAGGTCGTGGACACGCAAGGCCCGTACATAGGCCCGGTGTCCGTGGTGCCCGAGGAGCCCGCCGAGGGCGAGCCCATCAACATATACGTGAACATAACGGACATCGGCGTCGGCGTGTCGAACGCCACGCTCTGGTATAGGCTCGGCAACGGGAGCTGGGTCTCCATCGCCATGGAGAGGCTGGGCGCAACGGATACCTGGACGGCCTCCATCCCAGCTCAGCCGGCCGGGACGACCGTGGAACTCTTCGTAGAGGCCTGCGATGAGGTGGGCAATAGAGCGCAGACGGGCGTGCTCAGGCTTACCGTCAAGGCCAAGCCACCTGCGGTGGCGCCTAAGCCCGCAGCGGATTACACGAGCCTCCTCATCGGGGTGGCGATTGGCGGCTCCGCAGGGGTCGTGGCGACGGCAGCGACAAGCCTGATATTGCGGAGGAGGCGCCCTCAATAAGCCCGTCGGCCACAACATCTTTTTATTTGTCTCTGTCCCAACCCGGCTCGATGAACATGAGCGGGGAACGCTCGCCCAAGCGTGTGGTCATCGATTATGGCGATTTCGAGGTAGAGGTGGTCGTTAGACCCAAGAGGGCCATGAGAGAGGGTGCCCCACGGGCCGAGGAGAAGGAACCTGCCAGGCCCAAGGGCCGGGTGGCCGTCGTGTTAGACCAGATGTTCAGGATAGGCTCCGTGTTGGAGCCCCTTGTGCCGGAGGGCGTGGTCCTCTACGAGGTCGTGGGCCTCGGCCTTGAGGAAGAGGCCAGGCTATCAGATAAGCTCGTCCAGGCGCCGGCCAGGGATGACTTCGACATCTACAAGCTCGTGGAGCGCCTGGCCGGCCAGTTCGAGCGTGTCCTCCTCATCACGGGCGATAAGAAGCTCGCCAACGCCGTGAGGGCGCAGGCAGGCCGGAGGAGGCTAACGGGCGTGGAGGTCCACTACATGCCCCCCTCAGAGTTCCCCGGGCGGACGCAGATGATAGAGGCCATCCTGGAGCGCATAGAGGGCGCCTAAGGGGCCTGCTCAATCCCAGATGAGCCCTGCCAGCCCGTGGCCTATGAAGGCGAAGATGGCGCACTGGACGGCCTTGAATATGAAGCTCACGAGGGCGAACTTAACCGGGTGCGTCTTGAAGACGCCGCATATCAGGCTGAGCGTCTCCATGGGCGTCATGGGGACGAGGCAGAAGGCGGCCACGAGCCCCATGCCCCACCTGTCGAGCCACGTGGAGAGGCGCTCGAACCTCTCCTGGTCCACGTGCTCCTCCACGAACTTCATGCCGAAGAGGCGCCCGAGCACGTAGTTGAGCATGAGGCCTATGGTGTAGCCCAGGGCGGCCACCAGGGCGAGGGCGATGAGGGCTAAGGGCGTGGGCGATGTCATGAGGCTTGCGCAGAGGGCGATTATGGCCGGGCTCGCAAGGGGGAGGGCCGTCCCGGCCAATATCATGACCACGAACGTCCCGGGCAGGCCGTAGGAGGCCACAAGCCCACGGGCGGGCCCCTCTATGCGCTCCCTCAGGCCCCCCCAGAGGTCGAGCCAGAGCGCTAAGGCTATTAAAATGGCAGCGGAGATGGCCAAGGCGATGAAGATGGCGTGCTCCTTCTTCACGGCTCTCCATGCATGGCAGAGGTTAATAAGCTATCCGGGTGATGAACAAGCCATTATGCACCAGGGGAAAATGTATTTGGGATATGGCGGGCCTGGCAAGGATGAACTCCCGGCCAAGGCCTTTATAGGCCAATAAGGGCATCGGGGATAGGCGAACATACGGCCCTGGCCCGGGAGGTGAAGAACAAGCCGCAGCCGGACAAGAACCCCCTTTTCTGCACTAATTTTCTAATGAAGAATGGCTAAAAACTTATAGCTGAGGCGGGAGAACCCGACAAGGGCGGTGAAGAACCATGCCCTTCTGGAAGCGCTTGCGACGGCTTCTTAACTCCAGAGAAGATATAAGGATTGAGCTCAAAAGAGCTATAAATATGTTCAATAGCATGATAGATAGGCTGAAAGCCTCTGCCTTGAGGCTTAGGGAAATGTACGATGAGCGCCGTAGGCAGGCCGAAGAGCTTGCCAAGAAGAGCGTGGATATAGCCTCTATAATACCTCTCTATGAAGAAGCACTTATTTGTAAGGAGATGGAGAACATGCTCTACGGGCAAATCAGGAGGTTAGAGGAATTAGTAGAACTTCTTACAGAACTCCTCAACTCCTTGGGTCGGACGACACCATCATGCAAGGAAATCCTGAAAAGAATAGAAAGAATACGAAAATTGTATGAAGAACTCACGGGTTTCTCCGCTGAGTATTTAATTACCGTTTCAGATGATATGGCTCTCGGGAAAATCGAGGATAGAGCGGGCTTTGAGAGGCTACACGAGGAACTCGTGGGGAAGTAAGCTCGTAGGTGGCGGGCCCGGTGGGATTTGAACCCACGACCAACGGGTTAAGAGCCCGCCGCT
>CAYUYX010000091.1:0-5763 GCA_964449495.1 uncultured Candidatus Bathyarchaeia archaeon | reverse complement strand
ACCTCGGCCGCCGGGTGCTGAGGCTCATGGGCTCCCCGGCCCGCTCCTACGGGGAGGTGGCTATGGCCCTATGCGATGCCGGGCTGGTAGCGCCGGGGATGAGGCCCTTCTTAGCCGAGCTCGTGGAGTGGCGACACCACTTGACGCACGTCTACTTCAGAATCGAGCCCGATGAGGTATATCAATTCATAAGGAAGCACCTGCCTGACATCACCAACCTCATAAGGGAGCTGATGCTTAGGTTGCGGGACCTATCGGACCATAGGCGAAAGGCCGATTAAGGCCGGCCGACCACGCTCAAGTGCTCGATGGCGCTCTTTGACACGAGCACCACGAGCAAATGCTCACCCCTGCCGTCCTCTACCCACGCTCAAGCACATCCTCTATGAGTTTGGTTAACCCGAGGAAGGACACATTGGCTCTATACCTCTCGTAAAAGGCCCTCAGGAGGCCCTTCTCGTGGAGGAGGGCCACGGCCTCGCGTATGGCCTTCCACCATGCGTCCGGCCTTACGTAGTCAGCTTCCTCCAACGCCTTGATGGCTCCGAGTTCGCACATGTCCCGGTATATCTTGTCCCTCCTGTTCACTACGACACGCCTTCCCAGATGCAGCATGTTCCTGTAATTCTTATAGTTAGTAGGGAAATTGATGGGCTCATCAAATAGGTAAATGCCATTGAAGCGCAACTCCACATACTTCCTCGCCATCTTCCTCCCACATACCCCATCCTTAAAGAACACGCACATCTTGCACCTAGAGCCTTGGCCCCGCTCTTTGAGAACCGCCTCCGAGACCACGAAGCCCCCGACTATACAACGGGGTAACTTCCTATAGCTTACCGCCTGGGGCATGGGGACATTAGCAACCAGCAGAACAGTCGCCTCTTCGAGCAAATCCGCGCTCAATGGCCATAGGTTTGGAAGGCAGATGCATCCCAGATGTGCTCCCAGATGGAGCTGTGGCGTAACCTTTGGGTTTTTCTCATCGAAGTACTTGGGCAATAAGACGAGGCGTGGCCTATTGCGGATATCCCTGAACTCGGGCACCTCTCTGGCATACAATGAGACGGCCATGCATTGGTATTTGTAGGGGATTATGAGGGGCCGCGACATGACCATCCCCACTCCTCGTTGAAGGGGGCGCTCTGTATATAGCTTTTATCTTCTGAGGTTCTGTTAAGATACTGGGCGGTGAGGCTAATGGAGCTAAAAAACCGTTAACTTAACGGAACTGCCCTCGGCTTAAGCTTACATTTTGCTCATGAGCGGCGGGGTGGTAGGCGGGGGGTGGATTTTAAGATAATTGCAGCTGCTCTTAGCTTCGCAGGGTGTAGGAAGCCTATCTGCCTGATGTAGTAAATAACATCACGCCTGGCTATCACTAAATACCAGGTGCCGTCCTGGTTTGGCCCTGTTATATGGCTCTTAATCCCTAAGCTCATCAGCAAGTGGCTGACCAACCTGAGACCTCGTAAATTCACGGACTTCACCCTGATCCTGCGCTCAGCAGGGGCTATCCTGGCCTCGTCATCAAAGAACGCCCTCAACCACTCTCTCCGGACATCTTCGTCAGCGTTGATTATCTCATCTCCTATAAGCCACTCACGGCTTGCGCCAGCCCCGAGCTCCTTGAGCCTCATGAACACACGCTTTGACCTAAGCCTCGCCTCTAGGTGCCTTCCTCTGGTGAGGACGCGGCACTTGATGCCATAGGCCAACCTCGCATCTCGCACGAACTCCTTAATGAGTTTGACCTCAGAGTTCGAGTAGCCTACCACATAACGTGTCCGAGGCCTATAGTAGCGTCTTCCTCTAACTATCTGTAACGCGTGCTTTTCTAGGTAGGTGGTCAGATAGCCATCTCCGCAGACGTGTGCGTGAATTCTGGCTTCCTCCACACCCACCATCGCCTAAAGATACGGCTACTGCCCTTTTAAGCGCATAGAGAACATAGTTCTCAGAGAACAGCTATGATGGGCAGCGGGGTGGTAGCGGGGGGTGGATTTCCCGGGCCCCGGGCACCTTGAGGCCTGAGGCCCTTTTGAACCACCGACCTCTGGGTTATGAGCCCAGCGGGCTACCTGGCTGCCCCACCCCGCTACCCACCTGTGCCTGTCGGGCGCCCTTTATTAAGCCTATCGATGGGGCGTGGCCGCCGTCCCTCGGGAACCCGCACTCCTTTTTACGTGCCCTAATGCCGTGTTGGAGGGGCCGGGATGGCCCGCCTCAGGGCCGTGCTCTTCGACGCATTCGGGACGCTCCTCGATGCGGAAGGCCTCCACCTAGAGGCCACGGGGATCATCCTGGCGGAGCTGGGCCTCAGCGGGCGGGTGGGGGCCGAGGAGCTGCACAGGAGATGGGACGAGCATCTGATGGCCCTCTGGCGGGGCGGGCGCTTCTCTAAGACGTGGGATATGTTCACGGCCTCCCTCGGGGAGGCCCTCCGGGAGCTCGGGGCGGGCGTGCGCCCGGGTGAGCTTGAGATAGCGAGGGCCATCCTCCTCAATACGTTTTTAAAGGCACGCTTGTACGAGGGGGCCAAGGAGCTCCTGGCCTTCTGTCGCTCGCTGGGCCTGAGGACCGGCGTAGTATCCGATGCGGATGCCCTCCTCCTCCGCTCCCTCCTGAACAAGCACGGCCTCACGGGCCTCTTGGACGCCATCGTTATATCGGATGAGGTGGGCTTCCTCAAGCCCGATCCCAGGGTGTTTGAAACAGCCCTCGGGGCCGTCGGCTGTGAGGCCCATGAGGCCCTCATGGTGGGGGATGCGAGAAGGGATATCGAGGGGGCCAAGGAGACCGGTCTGCTGGCCGCCCTCGTCCTCCACGCCGACAGAGATCTCCCCGAGCTATCCGTCGAGCCAGATATCATGGTGGGCTCCCTGGCCGAGCTGAGAGGGCCGATAGCGGCCCTCGCCGAGGAGCACGGCTTAGCCAAGCGTCATCTGCCCGCCGGGCTTAGAAGATGCCCCTGCGGCCCGCTCTAAGAACTCGTCTACCTTATCGGCCGGTATCACGCAGCTTGCGGCGTAGGCATGGCCGTCGACGGCTATGCCGAAGCCCCTCGTGGCCTCCTCGAGGAGCCCCACCGCCGTGGGGGCCCTCCCGGCATCTATATCGGCCCTCAAGGCCTTAGGCGCTCTCACGGAGACCTTCACGAAATTGCCTTCCAAGCGCCCGAAGCCCGGGACCTCCGGCCTCAGGCGCATTAGGCCTACCACAAAGGCATCCTGGCGCACCAGCTTCCTCTGGTAGGACAGGTAGGAGCAGAAGGTGCCGATGACCTTGGCCCCCATCCCCTCGTAGGCATCCCCGGCGTCGAACCACTGGATGCGGCCGGAGCGCCTAAGGCCACGCCTGTAGAGCCGGGCGAGGAGGCGCTTGTTGGCCGCCTTCCTCTCCGCCTCAAGGGCCTTGGCCAGCTCCCTTACCTCCTCCGTGGGCCCCTCTAAACAGGCCTTGACGCCGAGCTCCGGCCCGCCCCGGTAATAGCCGACGGGGCCGAGGACCTGGAGCATGGAGAAGAGCTCTTTAACGCCTATCCCGAGGGCCTTTATCACGAGCTTCTTGCCGGAGCGCTCTACAACGCCATCCGCAAGGGCCTCTTCGAGCACACGGGCGTTCAGGCCCTTGAAGCCCGCGGGTATCTCGCAGCTCCCAACGAGCGCCAGGTAGGAGAAGCGCCTATTGGCCTCATCGAGCGCCCTTGCGAAGAGGTAGCAGACCGTCGAGCCCGAGAAGTCCTCCTCGCCCCTCAGGCCAGCGTGCTCGAGGTTGAGGTCGAGCACGCTCGGGTCGCTGGCCGGCCTCGGGTCGTGGTGGTCGAGGATAACGGCCAGATTCCGCCCCTCGTTCATCCTCGATATCAGGTCGGCGTGGGGGGACCCGATGTCGCAGTAGAAGATGGCCTTCCCGGAGCCGGAGTGGAGCGCCCGCACGACGCTCGGGAAGAGCTTCTCCAAGCAGATGAGCCTCACACGGAGGCCGAGGCCCTCGAGCGCTGCCTTGGTGGCCGCTGCGGAGGCCAGGCCGTCTGCGTCATCGTGGTGGACGAGCGTGGCCTCTTCCACGCCCAGCTCGGCCAGGCGGTCCCTTACCTCGCCAACACGGGCCTCGAGCCAATCGAGGGCCAAGCCGGACACCACATCTCCAGGGCATGCGGGAGTACAAAAGCCATTCTGCCCCCCTCCTCCACCATGAAAAACCTTTTATACCCCTACGGGGGGCCTCTGCGAGGCGCATCAGATGGCGGAGCGGGCGGAAGAGACATGTCTCGGCGGCTTCATGAGCGCTAATCTGAAGAAGGGCCTAATGAAGGGCTATGGGCTCTACATCACGAACAGGCGCATAATAGGCGTTAAGAAGCGGGCTTTGGCTCTACCGGCCTTGCTCGTGGGTGGCCTGGCTGCCTGGGCCATGGAGAAGCTCAGCGAGGACGACCGCGTGAAGCTCGTGAAAGAGCTCGACGAGAACAAGGACTTCGAGATATACAAGGAGCAGGTCCAGGCCATAGAGCTGAAGAAGCCCAGCTTCTTCAAGAGGGGCCACCTACGTATCATATCTACTTCTGGCGAGGAGACGAAGATAATGGTGCTCGACAAGAAGGCCTTCAACGCCCTCAGGGAAATGATGAACACCTTCAAGCCAGAGGCGCTGACGGTCATAGAATAGGCGGAGATATCACATCCAGCTTTTTCTTTCCCCCCTTCTTGTCGGTTGTAGAAGAGGTCTTTCTATATCTTAGCTCTTCCTCGGCCTCCTCCACAGCCCATGGACGGTTATGTAGCGCTCCAGGTCGGCCACTGACTTGAAGGCCCCCCCGCTGGCCATGCGATAGAGCGTCCGGTAGACACGCACCGTTATGGCCCTCTTATCCCTCAGGTGCCTCAGGCGCTTCCTCAAGGCCCTTATACGGATTATCCAGCGCCTCTTCTTAGGCATGATGGCGCCCCTTGCCCCGCTCCTCGAGCCAGGCCCCCTCCTGCGCCCCTTCCTCTTCTGAGCCCTTATCCTCCTGGCCCTCGCCCTGCTTACGCCCCTCTCGGGCCTGGCCCTTATTATGCCCTCGTGGACGAGGCGCCTTATCTCCTCCTTAGATATGGCCTCGGCCACCACGTCTAAGTACTCCGGGTCTATCCACACCCTCGACTCGCCTACCCCGAGGACCTCGGCGGCCATGCGCCTCTTCGCCCTGAGGTTCAAGCCCAGGCACCTCCCGGACCGGCCCCAGATTGTTTATAAGGATTTCCGAGCCGAGGAAGGCGATGGACCAAGGGGGCGTGCTGGAGGCATGGGATGAGTTCGACCTGGCCACGTCTCTGAAGGCCTCTTTCTCGCTCCCCCTCTTCGAGCAGAAGAGCGCCTCCGTCTTCGTGAAGGCCTATGGCCACAGGGCTGGCTTGAGGCTTGAGGGGCGCCTCGGCCTCGTGCTCTACGGGGGATGCAGCTTGCTCGAGGCCTCCTTCCTCTGCGGGGCATGGTTCGACCCCTTCGAGGGAGCGAGCAAGCTGAGGAGGCGCACCCGCTCCATCATCTACGAGCTCCTCCAGGTCTTCCCCGGTCTCGGCCTGGCGATTGACCCCTGGGACCTGAGGGCCATGTTCTACTCCATCTTCCTGTCGAGGAACACCGATTACCACGCTAATACCGTCAGGTGGGTGCACCAGATGGCCCTCGAGGCAAAGGACGAGGCAGGCTTAGCGCTCCTCGACCCGAGGGAGTTCGGCTCGAGCTACCAGCTCGCGCAGCTGGCGGAGATAAAGG
>CAYUYX010000090.1:1787-5779 GCA_964449495.1 uncultured Candidatus Bathyarchaeia archaeon | reverse complement strand
CGCAGGCCTGAGCGGCGCCCACAGGCGCATCGTGGAGAGGGGCTTCAGGTCCGGCCTCATAAAGCTACTATCGGCCACGCCCACCCTGGCCTACGGCGTGAACCTCCCGGCCCGCATAGTCGTCATAGGGGATTACAGGCGCTACGAGCCGGGCTACGGCTTCTACGACATAAGCGTCCTCGACTACAAGCAGATGGTTGGGAGAGCGGGCCGCCCGACGTACGACGACGTTGGAGAAGCCATACTCGTGGCGAGGACGGAGGAAGAGGTAGATTACCTCATGGAGATGTACGTCATGGCCGAGCCGGAGCGCATCTGGTCCAAGCTGGCGAGCGAGAAGGTCATAAAATCGCATGTCCTGGCCACGGTGGCCGCAGGATTCGCGAGAAGTGAAGAGGAGGTCTTCGATTTCTTCTCGAGGACCTTCTACGCCCATCAGTACGGTCTCGGGGCCATGAGAACGGTGATTAGGCGCTCGCTCGATTTCCTCGAGGAGCACGGCTTCATCGTGCGGAGCGATGGGGGGCTCGTGGCCACGAGCTTCGGGCGGAGGGTCTCGGAGCTCTACATAGACCCGGCCTCCGCCGTCGTGATAAGGGATGCCCTCACGGGCAGGGGGCCTGAGCGCCTCACGGACCTGAGCTTCCTCCACCTCATCGCCCACACGCCGGACCTCTGGCCGAGGCTCAGGCCAAGGCGAAAAGAGCTCGATTGGCTATCCGACCTCTTGGACGAGCACCTCGATGAGTTCTTCTTCTACCCGCCCGACCCGGGCATAGATGCCATAGGCTTCGAGGAGTTCCTGAGCGAGCTTAAGATGGCCCTCGTCCTGAGGGCCTGGATAGAGGAGGAGCACGAGGACGCCATAATGAGGGAGTTCGATGTCCAGCCCGGCGACCTGTACAGGCTCGTGGAGTCGGCAAGGTGGCTCCTCTACGCAACCCGCGAGCTCGCCATCCTCCTCGGGAGAGGGGCTCTTGCGCCGAGGCTGCACGTGCTCATGACGAGGGTGAGGCACGGCGTGAGGGAGGAGCTCCTCCCCCTCGTCTCCCTGAAGGGCGTTGGGCGTGTGAGGGCGAGGCTGCTGTACAAAGCGGGCTTCAGGTCCCTTGAGGACCTCAGGCGGGCGAGCATAAGGGAGCTCACGAAGGTCCCGCAGATAGGGCCGAGGCTGGCGCTCAGCATAAAGGAGCAGGTGGGCGGGCACATAACGGAGGAGGACCTGAGGGCGGCGAAAGCCGAGGAATGGGTCCAGAAGAGCATAACCGATTACTCGGCCTGAGCCCCCGGGCCGGGCGCCTGGCCCTTCCTCAGCCCCACCCGTAGGGGGCCATCCTCTCGAGGGGGGCTTTCTTCAGTAGCTCGGCCACCCTGCTCGCCGCCCTCTTGACCCAATAGAGGGCTACCCCGAGCTTCACCTCCTTGTTCACGAGGACGAGCAAGATGGCGTATTCACCGGCCTTAGTGAGGAGCAGATAGCTGTCGGAGCCGCTTATTATCCCGAGCTCGAACTCCCCTATGCGCAGGTCTATGCCCATGCGCTCGGCTATGCTGAGGACGGAGGCCCCCATGGCGGCCATGAGGTCCTCGTCAACGCTGGTGGGCATGAAGCTCTCTATCACGAACCCCTCATAGCTTATCAGGGCGAGAGCCCTGACGCCAGGGACCTCCTCCCTTATGGATGCGAGGGCGTTCCTCAGCTCCTCTCTCTCTTCCAAGCTCCCCACTCCATCCGAGGAGTAGGCCCCATGATTATTAAATTTAACGGGCTTGAGCGCGCTTCACCATCAGGCGGGTTAGTACCCTGAAGGGCTCATCAACGTTCATCATGAGCTTGGAGGACGTCTCGACGAAGAAGTCCATCCCGAACCTCTCCATGAGCGCCCTTACCTCCTCCTCCCCGGCCTCCCTCTCCAGGTCGGCCTTCGTCCCCACGAGGACCATCGGGATGTCCCCGTTGATTTCCCTCACCATCTTCGCCCATTCCCCGGCCGTTATGAGCGTGGGGAGCGATGATAGGTCGAAGAAGACCATGGCCCCGTGGGCGCCCCTCATCAGGCTCGGCACGGCCTTCATCATCTTGAAGAACCTGGGCTGTCCGCTGAAATCATATATGCTGAGCTTGTACTTCTTCCCGTCGAGGATGACGGTGCACACGCTCAGGCAGAGGCCTATCGTTACCTTGTGCTCGAAGAACTTCCTGAGCTTGTAGGCGTCGAGCAGGGTGCTCTTCCCGACGCCGCCATCGCCGACCAAGAGGACCTTGAAAGCCCGCATACCCCCATCAAGATAGGGCCCAGGAGTTTAAGGTTAACGGCGAATGCCAACTTTTATGAGGCGAGCTGGCGTGGTAGGCCGGAGGCTGCCTTGGGGAGGAACCTCGGCCTCGTGCTCATCTGCGTGGGCGCAGCGCTGGTCCTCTACGCGGCCCTCCAGGCCCTCTCCATCGTGGTAAGCCCGGAGGGGCGGGGCGAGCTCCCCTCCTTCCTCATGTTCCCGGCCATCAGGGATTTCCTCGAGCGCTTCAGCGGGGACATCCGAGATATGGTGGAGAACTGTGTCCTGGCCGCCTTCCTCCTCGCAATCGAGGGTATAGGCGTGGGCCTCATGTGGCTCGGGGCCAAGCCCTTCTCGAGGGGAGAGCTGTAGGAGACCGCTTCAAGGAAGCCTTAAAAGTATGGGGAAACCGCTCGCGAGAGAGGGGAGAGGAATTTGGACTTAGCGAAGTTGGCTGGCCTCGGCCTATTGGCCGTCGGGATAGGCCTGATACTCTTCACCTTCTCCTGCGCCTACGGCGAGTTCCGGAGGGTAGGCCCTCTCCTGTTCTCCGGCAGCATCCCCGAGGTGCTGACCCAGGCCCTCGGCCCCCTCATCGAGGCGTGCATAAAGGCCATATTCCTGGGCATCATGGGCTGGGCGGGCGTCGTCCTCACGAGCAGGGGCGTCCAGCTCCTCAGGGCCCCTCCGGCGGAGGAGGAAACCAGGCCACCTCCTCCCTACCCGGCTGGAACGGGCTATGAGTAGTCCATCAGGAGCGGTGGTGGGGGATGAGGACGGCCCTGAGGGTCATCGGCATCACCACGACCATATTATGGATATTCGTGGGAGCCTTCATCGGCATCACGGTCTACTCGGCCCTCAGGATAAGGATAGAGGAGTTCTCCGGGGGAGGCTACTTCTACGGGGACAAGTTCATCATAAGGATAAACGTAACCATCTTCAACGGGGGCTACTTTGATATAACGGACATAAGCATCCTCACCCGCCTCCACATGCCCCTCGTGGGGATAGAGCTCAACCGCTCCTCCACCTTCGTGCGGGCTATAGGGGCCGGCGAGAGAGGGCGGATAACCCACGGGTTCGAGCTGGACATCCTGAGCCTCCTCGATAGGCCGGAGGTCGTGAGGGCGTTCCTCCTGAACAGCACGGATTTGGAGCTCGTGCTCTCCCTCTCCCTCACCTATGCGATAGTCTTCACCGTCGCTATGGACGTGAACACGACCATGCCCTGGAAGGCCTTCCTATCCGGCTTCACGGTGAGGGAATACGAGGTCTCCCCGGTCGACGACGAGGTGGACCTCATCCTGAACGTAACGTTCAAGAACGAGTCCGAGCTGGGCTTCAACTTCTGGCTGAGGGCCTTCGACGGGTCCGGGACCCCTATAGGCGAGTCCTCCCCCATCTCCATAGATGCGGGGGACACGTTCGATGGGCGGGTGGTCATCCCCATCCCGGCGGACAATTGGACGGGCGAGGGCTGGGTATCCGCCTGCATCGACATAGGGATAGGGAGGCCCCTGTGCACGGAGGTGCTGAGCTATGGCTGATAAGGAGCTCGTGAAGAATGTGGCGAAGCGGGTGATAAGGGCGGCTATTGTGGGCGTCATAACGTACATAACGTCGTACGTGATACCCATGATGTTCCTCCAGCCGGGCCTCGGCTTCATGGAGGAGTACGTGGAGATGGGGGGACCAGACCCCCGGACGCTCCT
>CAYUYX010000090.1:225-1777 GCA_964449495.1 uncultured Candidatus Bathyarchaeia archaeon | reverse complement strand
TCGTGGCCTTCGCATCCATAACCGTGTTCTTCTCCGTCGCCATAGAGCTGACGAAGGACACAATCCTGCAGCACGTCTTCTCCATAGGGAGGGGGGTGGCCCTCCTCTTCTTCTTCATCTACGCCACGAACGGCGGGGTGATAAACCTGATGGTGGAGGTCCCGGAGGAGTTGGGCGCTCCCACGCCGCTATCCGTGTTCCTCACCCTTGATGTCAGCCTCCTCCTCGCCATAGTCATCGGGATAGACCTGCTCGGGATAGGCAGGAGCGTGCTCGGGGCCATTCACTTCCTCTCGGAGAAGGCGGAGGAAGAGCTCAGATGAGGGCCTCGCCTCGGCCGTCCGGGGCGAGCTCTCCCGCCAAACCGGTGCGCTCCCTCACCTCCCTTATCGTGCGCATGAGCTGCCGCTCGTACGTCCTGTCCGGGTAGCCGGAGGGGCCGTAGATACGCTCGTAGAGGGGGATGAGCTCTGGGAAACGGGCCTCAAGGAAGCGGAGGAAGCGCTCCCTGACTTCCCCTGGCAGGGTGAGGGCGCCGGCCAAGAAGCGTCCTGCGCCACAGGCCCTCGCCGCCTCCGCCACCTCGAGGATGCTCTCCTCGTCGTCCGTTAGGCCGGGGAAAACGGGTATCATGCATACGCACGTGGGTACCCCCCTCTCGCTCAAGCGCTCCACCACCTCGAGCCTCCTCCTCGGGCTCGGGGCCCTCGGCTCCAGGAGGCCCGCCAGAGAGCGGTCTAAGGTCGTGATGGTGATGAATATGTGGCAGAAGCGCTCCGTCGAGATAGCGGCCAAGAGGTCGGCATCCCTGAGCACGAGGTCCGCCTTCGTCCCCACCTCTATCGGCCAGCCCCGCTCGTAGAGCATGCGGATGCAGCGCTCCGTAAGACGAAACCTGGCCTCGCATGGCTGGTAGGGCTCGGTTATGGAGCCCACGAGGACGACGCCCTTCCTCTTCCTGCCGAGCTCCCGCCTCAGAAGGGCTGGGATGTTCGTCTTCACGAACACCCTCGGCCCAGCGCCCTCCCTGGGCCTAAGGGCTTCCTCGCACTCTTCCCCGAAGAAGACGTCAAGGGTTAAGCTCTTCTCCTCCCTGTACGTCCTCCTCCACCGGCTTGCCACGCTATAACAGTATATGCAGGAGAACTCGCATCCCCTGTACGGGTTGAGGGTGTAATCGCACCCGTACCAGGGGTCCCTCCTCGTGAGGGCGTTGAGGGCCGCGCTCGCACGGACGGGGATGAAGATGGCCATCGCCACGCCTCATGGGGCGCTATCTATTCTATCTCTATCCTCCTCTTCCTCGGGAGCCTCACCTCGAGGATGCCCCGCCTGAACTCGAAGCGGATGGCCCTTATCTCCACGGGAACAGGGACCCTCGCCCTCGCCCTCAGCGTCCTTATCTCGCCATCCACGTGGGGGACGCCGAGCTCCCTCGTCCTGAGGGCCCTCTTCATCTCCGCTACCACCTCTATGGTGTCCTCCTCAACGGGCCTCACCCTTATGGTCTCCGGCCTGACGAGCGGGAGGTCCATGGTTATGACGACCTCGT
>CAYUYX010000090.1:0-215 GCA_964449495.1 uncultured Candidatus Bathyarchaeia archaeon | reverse complement strand
GTCCGGTGCGGCGGACACCTGCGTAAGGGGCTCCAGGCACCGCCCCCTCACGTCCCAACAGGGCCTCGTGCGCTCCCCGAGCATCGTCTCAAAGAACTCCTCCGCCGCCCGCTCGAGGTCCTCCACGTAGTCCCAGAGCGTCTCCAAGAACCCCCTCCTACGGGCCCTCCGCTCGGCCACGCCCACCGCCCCCCATCACACGTAGAGGGGTATGT
>CAYUYX010000089.1:0-5788 GCA_964449495.1 uncultured Candidatus Bathyarchaeia archaeon | reverse complement strand
CCCCCAGACCTCGGCGACCCCAATATCACCGCCTCCAGCGCGAGCCTCTTCTCGGTGAAGAACTCCACGATAGGGACGACGGACCTCCTCGCCTTTTTCCCAACCCTCATCTCCGGCTCGCACGTGGAGATAATGAGCTCCTCCCTCTGGAACACCAGCGTCTCCTGTTCTAACTCTGCGCTCATAATAGAGAACTCCACCATAAGGAAGGGCCTCGACATCAGGGGCTCATCGTATGTTACGGCGCAGCGCTCCGAGTTCGGGGACGTGGCCATCCACAACTCCAGCTCCGCCGTGTTCAGGGGCTCCCAGCTCGATTACCTGGCCCTGTGGTTCTACCGCTTCTCCGAGCTGACCATATCCGGCCTAAGGCCAGGCCACCTGTGCTTCTGGGACCCGGAGGTGAACTGCACCGTGAAGACCATCTACCTCTCCATCACGGTGGAGAACTGCTGGGTAGGCGCGTGGGGAATAGGGGCCGTGGGCTCGGCAGTCGTGGATATCGTGTCCTCCGAGCTCGAGGACGTGGGCGCCTACGATATGGCCATGGTGGACATCCTCTCTTGCGGGGTGAGCTACAGGGCGCTGGCGAGGGACAGGGCTTCCCTCGACGTGCTATCCTCATGCGTCCAGCTGGCCCAGGTCATGGAGACCGCGGCCCTCATCGTCTCGAAGAGCTCGGTGGCCACGCTCGTGGCATCCGGGACGCCCTATGTGGAGCTGGAGAACTCGGGCATCTCCCTCTTCTCGGCCGAGCTGGGCGTGAGGGCCTCTGCCCTCAACACGACGTTCGAGGACGTGGACCTGAACTGCTTAGGAGACCGGGAGATACCCCTGACCAACTGCACCATCGAGGATACCCTGCGGGCCAGGGGCCTCTGCCTCGTATCGCTCTGGAACTCGACGGTGAGCCGGCTTCTCGCCGAGGGCTCGGCACGCGTCAGGCTCTACGATAGCTGGGCCACCGAGCTCTCGGCCAAAGAGCAGGCACACATAGAGGTCCTCTGGTCGACCACCGTCCGGGTCCTCCTCGACGGCTCCCCCCTCCCCGGGGCCAGCGTAATGGCTTACTTCTCCAACGGGACGAGGGCGGGGAGCTGCGCCACGGGGCAGGATGGGTCCTGCAAGCTCTACCTCACGGAAACCATCATCAGGGCAGATGGAGCTGAGCGCCCGGGGCCCTACGAAATCGTGGTGAGCTACGGCCTCCTGTGGGCGGAGGAGCAAATCGACCCCAGGGAGCCCTCTCGCCTGGAGGTGCGGCTCGAGAGCCTCGTCGAGCTGGAGGTAACGTGCCTTGATGCCAGCGGGGAGCCTCTCGAGGGCGCTCGGGTGGAGCTATCGTCGGAGAGCGGTCCCGTGGAGAACGCAACCACGGACAAGGATGGCCTGGCCACCTTCACCGGCTTACCGCCCGGCAATTACACGGTAGAGGTCATATGGCTCGGGGTAAGGGTGGCGGAAGCCGCAATCACCATCCACGGCCTCGATGAGGCCCTCGAGCTCTCCTGCGCCGTCGTGGACGCATTTGTCCTCGTGAGAGGGCCAGCTGGCCCGGTAGAAGGCGCCTCCGTTTCCCTGAGGATGAAGGATGCCCCGGACGTGCGCCTCACCGGCCAGACGAATAGCTCGGGGATAGCCTGCATAGAGGATGTCCCCGTTGGCGATTACGAGCTCGAGGTAGAGGCCCACGGCTTCAAGCCCTACGCAGGGGAAGCGAGCTTCTCATCACCCGGCCAGGTCGTCGAGGTCCTGCTCGAGCCCCTTCCCGGGGAAGGCGGGTTCGCCCCCATCTACATGCTCGTGCTCATCGTGCCCATCGCCGCGGCCCTCCTGGCCTACGGGCTCAGAAGGTTCAAGAAGGGCCGAGGTCGAGCCTCTTCTTCATGATGTATGCGTCTTCGCCATCTAAGTAGTACCCTGGCACCCTGCGGTCCTTCCAGAAGCCGAGCTTCTCGTAGAGGCTTATCGCCGGCGTATTGCTGACCCTTACCTCGAGATAGCACTCGCTCGCCCTGTAACGCCCCGCCATACGGGCCAGGGCCTCCCTCATCAGGGCCGTGGCTATACCCATGCGCCTGTGCTCGGGCATCACGGCTATGGATATGACGTGGCCCTTCGTTCTCCGGCCGAAGAAGTCCCTCTCTATACGGCACATGATGTAACCCACCACCCGGCCACCGCGCTCGGCCACGATGAAGAGGTCGGGGTAACGCCTGTGCACGGTCATGAAGAAGTAGGGGGAGTAGTTCTCCGGCAAGCACGTCCTGTTTATGTGGATAACGGTCTCGAGGTCCTCAGGCCTGAAGTCCCTGAGCCGAAAGCTCAAGCTCCCATCTCCGCCCTCCAAAACGGGATTAGGGGGAGCCGGGATTAAGTTTTTCGAGCCTCACCGGGGCGTGGGGAGCGTTATGTTCCCGTGCGTCATCACGAGGACGCCCGCATCCCTGCCCACGAGCTCAAGGGCTTTCTCAAGGCCCTCCTGGGCCGTCTTGGCCGGCTCGAGGCGGAAGACATCCCGCACGTATGAGCTCGGCATGGCTGAGACGAGGATTATGTGGGCCTTCTCAAGCGCCTTCATGAGGTAGTACGCCTTGTGGCCCCCGAGGACGAAGCGCCTCCTTATCTCCGCCTCCATCTCGTCGAGCGTCTTGAAGCGGGTCATCCACTCGTAGAACACCTTGTGGCCATGGCCCTCCGGGCACTCGGCCACGGCGACTATGACGCCCCCGTCCTCCACGGCCTCGAGGGCCGTGTAGATGCCCTTGTAGGCCTGGTAGAGGTCTATGTCGTGGGGATGGCCCCCGCAGCTCACCACGACCACATCCGCCTTCTCCTCTATCGGCACCTTGTATATCTCGTCCACGAGCTTGACGCCCTCCATGAAAGCCTTCTCCAGGTCCCCTGCGAAGGCCCTCACCACCTCGTGCTCGGCGTTCATCACGACGTTCAGTATGAAGGCCACATCCGCCAGCTTGGCGGCCTCGAGCATGTCCTCGTGGACGGGGTTGCCCTCTAAGACGCCCATCTTGGCGTTGGGGTGGAGGAGCATGGCGTGGTTGAACTGAATCGTCCGGGCCGACGAGACGCCCGGGAGGACGCTCTTCCTCCCCCCTCCGTAGCCGGCGTAGTAGTGGAGGTCGATATCGCCGGTGAGGATACGCACATCCGCCCCTGCGAAGAGCCTGTCCAACTCAACCCTGTTCCCGAAGCTCGTATCGCCCACGTAAACGTGGTCCGGCGCATTACAATCGTGGCTCACCACCCTGACGCGCTTGAGCACCTCTGGCCCGAGCAAGCGCTCCGCCTCCTCCGGCCTGACGGGCCTGTGGGTCCCGCACGCGAATAGCACGGTTATATCGGCGTCCTCCACGCCAGCCCGATTCAGCTCGTCCAAAATCATGGGCACCATGAGCCAGCTCGGCGCAGAGCGGGTGTGGTCCTCCGCCGTTACCACGACCTTATCGCCCGGGCTGACCAGGCTATCGATAGTTCCCGTCCCTATCGGCTCGGAGAGAGCCCTAAGCACCTCCTCCTCCGGGTCAGGAGCGCCCGGGACATCCTTCGGCTCCACGGTGCCCAGGAAGGAGCCCTCCGGGACCTCGAGCCTGACCTTCGTCCTCCCGTACGGAAGCCACACCTCCACGGGCATTCCGCACACACGCCCAGCATGCGCCTTCTTAAGCTTTGACCTCCCCGCCCGTACGAGGAGCGACCGAGGGACTCCCTCGGTGCCACAGGAGATAGTGCACGAGCTCTATCTTCTCCGTTGGCCTTCATGTCAGATGAAGGCCAAAAGTCTTAAGCCGTCCTGGCCCTGGTGGGGGGCGTGCGGGCGAGGGCATCTCCTGCGGGCGGTGAGCTCCAACGGGTGCTTGGGAAGCTGCCCCCTGAGCTGAGGACGGAGCTCGAGGAGTTCTTTCTCGATAGGTACGATAGGATGAGGTCCGAGCGGTCGAGGCTTGCCTACGCCTACGTGGCCTTGAGCCTGGCCAGGGGGGCGGGGATAAGGAGCCTCAGGGAGCTCGGGAAGAGCGCTTACGTGGCGTGGAAGCGCTTCCTCATCCGCTCCGGCGTCTCGGACTTCACGCTCAGGTCCTACATAGCCCGTGTGAAGGCGCTCGTGAGGTGGGCGAACGAGGGGAGCCTCCCCGCCTGGCTTGCGGGGGAGAAGGGCTCTATATGGGATTTGTACTCGACGGGGGAGCACCTCAGGGATAAGGTGCTCAGGCCGGAGGAGCTCGAGGCCCTCCTGGGGGCCTGCGGTAACCCGAGGGACAGGGCTATCCTGGCCATCTTGGCCGAGACGGGCCTGAGGATAGGGGAGCTCCTCTCCATGAGGCTTAGGGACGTGGAGGCCCTTCCAGATGGCTCCTTCAGGCTGAGGGTCCGGGGGAAGACGGGCCTCAGGGTGGTAGTGGCCATCCGCTCGGCCCCCGCCCTCTCCGAGTGGCTTGAGGTGCACCCGAGGCCCGAGGACCCGGAGGCCCCCCTGTGGACGACGCTGAGGAGGCCTTACAGGCCCTTGAGGCCCAAGGCGTTTAGGGAGCACCTCCGTCATCTGGCGAGGAGGGCGGGGCTCAGCAGGCCTGTTCACCCCCACATGCTCAGGCATACCCGTCTGACGCAGCTCGCCCACGTGCTGCCGGAGCAAGAGCTAAAGGTGGTGGCTGGCTGGACGATGTCGAGCAGGATGGCGGCCGTCTACGTCCACCTCAGCGGGCGTGATGCGGAAGCGGCGCTCAGGAAGGCCGCCATGGTGGAGAAAGCGATGGCCGAACTCGCCGCAGGAGGCCGGGGGGAAGGGGGCCGTGAGTAAGTCGGGCGTGAATTACGAGAGAGAGCTCGTCCGCAGGGCGTGGGATGAGGGCTTCTTCGCCCTTAGGGCGGGGGGCTCTGGCTCGGGGACATCGGCATACCCCAAGCCCGACCTACTCATCTTCAGGCCGGGCGGCATCATAGATGTCGTGCAGGTGAAGACGACCAGGAGGGAGCGCTTGAGGCTGGGGCCTGGTGCCTGGGCGAGCGAGGTTCTCATCGCCAGGAGGCTCAGAGAGCTCGGCTTCAAGGCCCGCGTGTGGCTTTTCATCCGCATGAGGAGTGGAAGGAGGGCGGAGGAAGCCATGATAAGGCTCGATGGGCATGAGAACGATGTGCTCATCGTGGAGAGGAGGGCGGGGGGCCCTCTCACGTTCAAATGGGGCGGTGGAGAAGCGGGAAAGAAAGCCGGAGCTCGGGGGTAGCGCCCGGAGGAAGCGCCAGCTGCATCAAGGCATCTCTATCTTCACTATCCTGCGCCTCTCCAGCCTCTTTATGGCATCGATTGTCTCGCTCCTCCTCAGCCCCTCCATCTCCAACCGCTCTAAGAGGTCTCTTATCCTCGCTTTCCCCCGTCCTCTGAAGTCGTTCTGGAGATAGCCGAGAACTGTCCGCTCCACACGTCCGCACTTCCATGTTGTGTTCCTGACGAGCACTATTATGCCTTCCAGTAATCTGCACTTCTCCCCCTTTGCCACCCCTCTCCCCGGGAACTCAGTTACGGGCGGCCTCATATAACTTTTTACGGATTTCACTACTATAGTGAGATTAGGTCATCACGTTCGAGCGTTGAAGGAATCGACATCTCTCTTTGAAAAGAGCGATTAAAAATCCGGGAATATCTATTACGTGAGGAGAACACGTACGTGGAGAAGTGTGCATAATGAGTTTCTTGTGGTGAACCTCCGGGGATAACCAATCCGTTAGCACGATGGGTTCGAGGAGATAATGGCCGAAGTCTTTTTAAGGC
>CAYUYX010000088.1:3035-5790 GCA_964449495.1 uncultured Candidatus Bathyarchaeia archaeon | reverse complement strand
AGCGATGTGGTTTCATATTCTCGACGACTTTATTATGAGCAGGGTTAGCGATGCGCGGGCCCTCCCACGCTTAATAAGGCCTCCTGGGCCGTGTGGTGGAGAAGTGGCCGTGGCATGTTGTCCGCCGTCGTGCTGGCCGGCGGCCCCTCAAGCCGCTTGGGCGGCCGTCCTAAGGCGCTCGTGGAGCTCTGCGGGCGCCCCATGCTCTCCTACGTGCTCGATACGGCCTCCTCCGTGGCCGAAGAGGTGCTCGTGGTGGCAGGCTCCGAGGAGCAGGGCGAGGCCCTCTCCGGCGCCATCGGGGATGCGGGGCTCGTGATAGATGATGGGGCGCTTGGCCCGCCCTGCCCTCTCAGGGGGCTCGTGTCGGGCCTTAGGGCCGCCCGGGGGGATGTGGCCCTCGCCCTGGCCTGCGACATGCCCCTCGTGTCCGCCCGTGTGCTCTCCTTCTTGGCCGACGTGCTGAGCCACATGAACGCAGCCGTCCCGAGGTGGCCGAACGGCTACGTGGAGCCCCTACAGGCCGCCTACCGGGTCGGGCCATCTATCCGGGCTGGAGAGATGCTCCTGAGGGCTGGCGAGGACATCGCCATGCGCTCGTTCCTCAGGGAGCTCGGGAGGGTGCGCTACGTATCGACGGAGGTCTTGAGGGAGCTCGACCCGGGCCTGAGCACCTTCTTGAACGTGAATAGCCCAGCCGACCTGAGGAAAGCGGAGATGCTCTTGAGGGCCCGTGAGAGGGGGGCTCAGAGAGGGCTCCGATGAACGGTCATGGGGGCCCTGGCCCTCTCAAGTTCCGACGCTCATCACGGCCAGGGAAAAAGCCGCCCGGCGGCTAATAAAGCTCATCTAACAATCTTCTACGGCCCTTATGAACTCCTCGACCGAGACCATGGCCTCACCTATTATCTTCCTAAGGAGCCCCCGGCCTATTTCTTCACCAGGGTGAACAGGGACTACTACCAACCGTCCATCCGGGTGCTTCAATATCACATGAGAACCCTTCACCCTGACCGGCTCAAATCCGAGCTTCCTAAGCGCCTTGATTACATCTCTGGCTGGCAATGGCCTCAATCTGGCCACGACTGATTCCCTCGATGGCCCGTGATAACATACTATCACCTCAAGAGATTTTTCCACATGCCCGTGGAAAAATTGGACGGTATAGTACGGGCATTGACATACTGCGCCACGCCCAGCCACGATATTAGATTATGGGTCATTTCGTAACGGTGATAAATTGAACGCCGACCAGCTCTTCCTTGGGGATAGCCTCTTCCTCCGCTACCTCTAAGTAGAGTTCAATGGCTTCCTTAATGCGCTCCATTAATTCGTCCAGGCTTCTGGCCTGCGTGTGGCAGCCCGGGAACTCGGCCACCGAGGCCACATAGTACCCATCCTCGTCCCTCTCTATTATTATGGTTAGCGTCCTGTGTCCCACCCTCATCGCCTCCTGTACTGAACCCGCTCCAGAGATAAAACTCTTTTTTCCCTGTCTTTTCCACGAGCTCGTCTATCTCACGGGATGGGAAGTAGGCCAGGAGGAGCAGATATAAAGGAGGCGTGGCCGAGCGGCCTGGGCTCAGCCCTCACACGGCTCCTCACTGGCGAGCGCTCCGGCGCTCCCTCGGCCTATCCGGTGCTCTTCACGGCCCAGGGTGGCTCGCTGAAACCCGACACATCACCGCTCCCACCGGGGGCGAGCAGCTCAGTGCCGGGAGTAGTGCTCATCGCCGAGCGCTTTAGAGCGCCCATGCTCTAAAAGCTTTCGGGCTTCGAGGGCCCTCCTCAGCCGAGCTTCCTCAATAGCTCTGGGAGGACGTGCGCTCGGGCGTGCTCCAGGGCCTCCGGGGTATCTACGTCCGTCCAGAGGGAGCCCGTCATGTCGAGCGCACGCACGGTTATCCCCTTCCCCACGAGGGAGCGCACGCAATCGGAGAGCGATATGAGGGCCTTCTCCCTGGCGAGCTCCTTAAGGGCGTAAAAAACGGTTTCGTTGAGGCAGAAGACGCCCATATCTATGGCATCCCATTTGGCCAGGCCTTTCCCTATCTCCCTTATCGCACCGCCGGGGCCCAAGAGGACCCTGGTGGCCTCCTCCGCTTCGAGGAGGTAGGCGGGCTCCCTGTCCACGCACAAGCACAGCGGGCCAGCCCCGGCAGCTGCTCCATAAACGCCCGGCTCGACCAGGTGGTCGCACATGGCGAGCACGAACTCTTCGGAGCCCACGATGTCCCAGGCCTTGAGGAGGGATATGCCGTTTCCACGCCAGTACTCGGGGTTCTCTGCTACCTCTACGCTCGCCCCGTAGGAGCTGAGCTCCTCAGCGGCCCGCCTCACCTCCTCGCCCCGATGGCCGACGACCACGACGAGTTCCTTGAGGCCGGCTGCCAGGAGAGAGCGCACGGAGAGCCCGAGGAGCGTGAGGCCCGGGGCTACCTCCACCAGGGCCTTCGGCTTCTCGGCCGTTATCGGCATCAACCTTGTGCCCCTGCCAGCCGCAAGTATCACGCCTAACACGGGCCCGCATCCCCCTGAAGTCCAAGCGATAAGGGCTCCTAAGGGGCGGAGAGGTTGAAGGGCTTGCCCTCCCTCGTAATCTTCTCCGGGAGCCTATCCTCGTTCTTCCTCAAGAAGGCTATCTCTGCGTTCTTCACCCTCATCCTTATGGCGTCCGGGAGGAGGCGGGGTATCTCATCTATTATCGGGTACCACCTGCCGCACCCCGGGCAGAAGAGGACGCCCTCCTCCACCT
>CAYUYX010000088.1:0-3025 GCA_964449495.1 uncultured Candidatus Bathyarchaeia archaeon | reverse complement strand
CACTCCCGGCACCTCGGCTCGTGGCCGAGCTCACGGACGGGCTTGCGCTCGAAGCCGCAGTACTCCTCGCACCTGAAGCCCTCAGGCGCCTCGACACCCTCAAGAGTGCGCTCCGAGAGGACTATCAGCTCAAGGGGGAACGTCTTGCATATCGGGCATGCCAGGACATCCATCAACCGGTACTTCATGCCGGATGAGCGGGGCGGGCCGGCTTTTTAGCCTTTCGGGAGGCCGGGCGGCCCTCATCGGCCTAAGTATATGCGTGTCCCTGCCCGCCCCTCAAGGGCCTCGAGGGCCTCGTCGAGGTGCGCTATTATGGCCAGCTCCCCCCCGTGCTCCAAGAACCTCACGCAGGCCTCCACCTTAGGCCCCATGCTCCCCGGCGGGAAGTGGCCCTCCGCCATGTAGCGCCTCGCCTCCTCAACGCTCATGGCATCTATATCACGCTCATCCGGCCTCCCGTAGTTCAGCTTCACCTTCCTGACGTCCGTCAGGATGAGCAGGATATCGGCGCCGACCACCTCCGCAAGCTTCTCGCCCGCCAGGTCCTTGTCTATCACGGCCTCAACGCCCTCGAGGCGCCCGCCCTTCTCCACGACCGGGATGCCGCCTCCCCCGGCCGCTACGACGACCATCCCGGCCTCCACCATGGCCCTTATGGCATCGCCCTCCACGACGCCCACGGGGTCGGGGGAGGGGACGACACGCCTGTAGGGCTTCTCGCCCGAGGGGAGGACACGCCTTATGGCATAGCCCTTCTCCCTGGCCAGGCGCCCGGCCTCCTCAGGCGTGTAGAAGGGGCCGACGGGCTTCGTGGGGTTCTCGAAGGCGGGGTCATCCGGCCTCACGAGGACCTGGGTTACGATGGTTATCACGGGCTTGCGAATGCCGCGGGCCCTCAGGGCGTCCTGGAGGGCCTGCTGGAGCATGTAGCCTATCTGGCCCTGCGTCATGGCGTTCAGCACGTCGAGCGGCTGGGCCGGCACGCCCCTCCTGAGCCCTTCCTCCTGCTGGATGAGGAGAGCGCCCACCTGGGGGCCGTTGCCGTGCGTTATCACGAGCTCGTAGCCCCTGGCCACCATCTCCGCCAGCTGCTCGGCCGTCCTCCTCACGGCCCTGAGCTGCTCCTCATAGGTGCCCTCCTCATCCGGCCTCTTGATGGCGTTGCCCCCGAGGGCCACTAACACCCTCTTGCCCAAAGGATTCTCACCCTGTGAAGCATGAGAAGGCGGGCCATCCCATTTTAAAAGCTATTCGGTTTTCCACGAGGCCGATGAACGTGCTACTGGCCCACGGATAACCGTTCTCTCCGCTCGTTCCAAACGAGCATACAGTAAGCGATAGGCCATGCATCTCTTCCCCATCTGGCAGCCAGAGCCCTTATCTCATCTCCTCTCGGGTCCCCGAGGCCGTAGATGGCGGAGAAGGCCCGTCTTATGCCGAGGTCGTCGGCCGGGACAACCTCCCAGCGCTTGAGGGCCGTCGCCATGAAGAGCTCGGCTGTCCAGCGCCCAATCCCCCTGAGCTTGACGAGCTCGCTCAAGGCCACGTCTATGGGCTTGTCATGGAGGTCTCCAGGGTCAAAGCCCTCTATGATGGCCTCGGCGAGGTCGAGCACGTAGGAGGCCTTGTTCCTGCTGAGGCCGAGGGACCTCAGGCGCTCTAAACCGGCCCTTGATATGTCTTCTGGCTTCGGGAAGGCGTAGAGCGTTCTACCGCAGACCTCGACAGCTTCCCCGAGGCCCATGACGAACCTCCTTATGATGGAGAAGGCCGCTTTGAGGGATATCTGCTGGAATATTATGGCGTCGAAGAGGCCCTCCAGAGGGGTGAAGGCCGTCCAGGGCATCATCCCCCTCAGCGCCCGCCCGATGGGCCTCAGGAGCGGGTCCACCTCCATCTTCGCATGGGCTCCGCTCAGGTCATCGTGGACGCACAGGAAGCGGCACACCGCCGCTAGGGCCTCCTCCGCCGCCTCGTCGCTCACGGGGCCAGCAGGGAAACCCACCTCGAGCAGGGGCTCGTCAACGGGGCCTACCTGTCTCACCCTCACGGCCACGAGCGAGCCGTCGCTTGTCCTTACGAGGCGCCAGAGGCAGCTGCCATCGTAAATGGAGGGAAAGGCCGGCTCGGTCCCCACGAGCGTGAGGTGGAGGTCGAATGGCCCCCGGGGCTCTACCTCAACGGACCTCATGGCTCAGCCGAGGCACCTCAGGAGCTCGACCTCCAACCGGCGCTTAAAGGCCGTTATGAATTCTGGGGGCCCCTCTGCCCGGATGCTCAACCGGCTCACGGGTATCGGGCCGAGCGTGCGGAGGCCCTCAACGATTTCCAGGCTGCTCTCGAGCTCTATCGTGGCCTTTTTATCGTCGGACGAGCCTCTTATGAGCCAGAAGCCGCCCCCGCCCGTTAGCTCGGGGTTAAGGCCCAGTTTCTCGAACGCCCTCATCAAATCCTCGAGGAGGAACTTCGGCTTTATCATGTATATCGTCCTCTCCTCCCGGTAAACCCGTTCATCGCTCAAGCTCACTCCTCCAGCCTCGAGAGGAGGTCCTCACGGGCTTTCTCCGCCATCTCCATCACCTTCTCGAGGCTCACCGTCTTTAGCTCGCCGTCCTCGACTACTATGCGCCCATCGACGAGCACGGTCCTCACGTCCGAGCTCTTGGCGGCGTACACGAGATGGCTTTCCTCGCTGTACAGGGGCGTCAGATGCGGCTTCTTAAAGTCCACCACTATGATATCTGCTTTCTTCCCTGGCTCTATCGCCCCTATTTCGTCCCAGCAGAGCGCCCTGGCCCCGTTTAGCGTGGCCATCTTCAGGACGGCGCTGGCCGGGAGGGCCGTCGGGTCCATCCTCGCCACCTTCTGGAGGAGGGATGCGAACTTCATGGTCTCGAACATATCGGCCGTGTTGTTCGAGCAGGGCCCGTCCGTCCCGAGGGCCACGGTTATGTTGGCCTTTAACAGCCTGACCACGGGGCTTATGCCGGAGGCCAACTTCATGTTGGACACGGGATTGTAA